>CAMOHF010000012.1 GCA_946614685.1 uncultured Clostridia bacterium
ACGTGAAACATGAAAAAACGCAGGTTTTGGCGAAAATCGTGGGCGGAAATCAATATATTGTAGCGATGGACAGAGAGCAACCATATTTAGGTGTGGAATCAAATAACGAGTAGTGCTATAATGTTGTGGCAGTATGGAGGTTTGAACATGGGAAGAATTATTGCCATAGCCAACCAGAAGGGTGGCGTAGGTAAAACAACTACATCAATCAACTTGGCAGCCTGTCTTGCAGAGAAGGGTAAGCGAGTACTTGCGGTAGATATGGATCCGCAGGGCAACTTAACCAGTGGTCTCGGCATCGACAAGAATTCCCTGGACAAAACCATTTATCACGCCATGTGCGGGGAGATCAATATCGGGGAGTGCATGATCGTGCGTCCCTTTGAAAAGAAGATCGACCTCTCTATCGTTCCGGCGAATCGAGATCTGGCTGGAGCAGAAGTCGAGCTGATCAGCACAGACGATCCACAGCATATTTTAAAGGGAATCCTAAAAAGCATCCGAAAGCAATTTGATTTTATTATTATAGATTGTCCTCCGGCACTTGGTATGCTGACGATCAATTCCATGACTGCGGCAGACACTGTACTGGTTCCGATCCAGTGTGAATTCTTCGCCCTGGACGGATTATCACAGCTGATATATACCATCGATTTAATTAAGAAGAAACTGAACAGAAATCTTGAGATAGAGGGCGTGGTTTTCACGATGTATGATGCGCGTACGAATCTTTCCCAGGAAGTTGTGGACAACGTAAAGAACAACCTGGATCAGTTTATTTATAAGACGGTGATCCCGAGAAACGTGCGACTTGCAGAAGCACCCAGCTTCGGATTACCCATCAACTTATATGACGGCAGATCCGCAGGAGCCGAAGGTTACCGAAAGCTTGCGGATGAAGTGATAAAGAACAGATTGTTTGCAGATTGAGAGCCAAAAGGAGGAAGTTATGGCACCCAAGAGAGGGCTTGGAAGAGGACTTGATAATCTGATTCCGACGGGAGAGAAGGATCAGCCCAAGGCAGTTACAAAGACCAAAACCGAGGTCAAGGAAGTTGTCAAAGAGGTTGAACAGACCATAGATATACAGAAGCTGGAGCCGAACAAGAGTCAGCCGAGATCACATTTTGATCAGGATGCTCTGCAAGAACTGGCAGACAACATTAAGCAGCATGGCGTCATCGAGCCGCTGGTTGTTGTTAAGCGTAAGGGCTATTATGAGATCATTGCCGGTGAGCGTCGATGGAGAGCTGCGAAGCTGGCCGGATTAAAAAGAGTGCCCGTGGTCATTCGTGACTACACCGATAGACAAATCGTCGAGATTGCGCTGATCGAGAATATCCAGAGAGAAGACTTAAATCCCATCGAAGAAGCGAAGGCTTACGAGAGACTGATCAAAGAGTTTTCCTTAAAGCAGGATGAGGTGGCAGAGCGCGTATCCAAGAGCAGGACCACCATTACCAATGCGCTTCGTCTTTTGAAACTGTCGGATCGCGTACAGCAGATGGTGATTGACGATATGCTTTCCGCAGGTCATGTGCGTGCGCTGATCACGATCGAGGATCCGGAGCTTCAGTACGAGACTGCGATGTACATTTTTGATAAGCAGCTTTCGGTACGAGAGACAGAGAGCTATGTCAAGAAGCTCTTTAATAGGAAAAAACGAGTAACACCTGTTGAGACGGAACGTGATCTTTCCTTCATTTATAAGGAGATCGAGGAGAAGCTGAAGAGCTCACTCGGTACCAAGGCAACTATCAAGGCAGCCAACAATCAAAAAGGAAAGATTGAGATCGAGTACTACTCACAGGATGAGTTGGAGCGTCTGGCGCAGATGCTGACCCATGTGAACTAGAGAGGTGATCACATGGAAGAGAAGATATTCGGAATGGAACCGGCTACGGCTGTGAGACTCCTGATGATTCTCCTTGTGCTGCTGATCGCTTTCGTTCTGTTTCTGATCTACAAGATCAACATCATGAGCCGTAAGTATGAAGCACTGACCAGCGGCAAGAAGGGTGCGGATCTTGAGAAGATCATACGTCACCGTTTCAAGGAGATGGAACAGTTAAAAGCGAATGCCAAGAGGATCAATCGTGAGCATCGCGTCGTGAAGGGGCATCTGTCCTCCTGCATCAACAAGTACGCGTTAGTGAAGTACGATGCATTTGATCAGATGGCGGGCAAGTTGTCCTTTGTCATCACACTGTTAAATGAAAACAACTCGGGAATCGTGTTAAATTCCATGCATTCCAGAGAGGGTTGCTTCACCTATGCGAAAGAGATCGTAAACGGTGAGTCCTACATACCGCTTTCGGACGAAGAGAAGGAAGCACTGGAACGTGCGAAGACCGTAGAGGAAGAAATCAAGGATCTGACAACGACGGAGGAAGATCTTCCGGAGTAAATGATTCACGTGAAACCATAGTAAGATAAAACCAGAGACGAAAAGAGGAAACAGACATGTTGGACATCAAATTTGTGCGAGAGAATCCGGACATTGTAAAGGAGAATATCAAGAAGAAGTTTCAGGATGAGAAGCTTCCGCTTGTAGATGAGTCTATCGCATTAGACAAAGAAGCCAGAGAGCTGCAGCAGGAGGCTGATGAGCTTCGTGCGAAGAAGAACCAGATCGCAAAGCAGATCGGTGCGCTGATGGCGCAGGGCAAGAAGGAAGAAGCAGAAGAAGTAAAGAAGGAAGTCGCTAAGAATGCTGCACGCCTTGCGGAGCTTGAGGCAAAAGAGCCCGAGGTTCGCGAAAAGCTTCGTTCCATTATGATGACCATCCCGAACATCATCGACCCTTCCGTTCCGGTCGGACGTGATGATTCCGAGAATGTTGAGCTTGAGCGTTTCGGTGAGCCTGTTGTACCCGACTTCGAGGTTCCCTATCACACAGAGATTATGGAGAAGCTCTCCGGTCTTGATCTGGACAGCGCAAGAAAAGTTGCCGGCAACGGTTTCTATTATCTTATGGGAGACATTGCGAGACTCCACTCCGCAATTATCTCCTATGCAAGGGATTTTATGATCGACAGAGGGTTCACCTATTGTGTTCCTCCTTTCATGATCCGCGGTAACGTAGTTGACGGCGTTATGAGTTTCGCCGAGATGGATGCCATGATGTACAAGATCGAGGGCGAGGACCTCTACCTGATCGGTACAAGTGAGCACTCCATGATCGGTAAATTTATCGATACGATGGTTCCGGAGGAGTCACTTCCCCAGACACTGACGAGTTATTCACCCTGCTTCCGCAAGGAGAAGGGCGCGCACGGTATCGAGGAGCGCGGACTCTATCGTATCCATCAGTTCGAGAAGCAGGAGATGATCGTAGTCTGCAAGCCCGAGGATTCTATGGACTGGTTCCACAAGCTGTGGAGAAACACGGTAGATCTCTTCCGTTCCATGGACATCCCTGTTCGTACCATCGAGTGCTGCTCCGGTGATCTTGCAGATCTCAAGGTGAAGTCTTACGACGTTGAGGCATGGTCTCCCAGACAGAAGAAGTACTTCGAGGTCGGAAGCTGTTCCAACCTTGGAGATGCACAGGCAAGAAGACTGAGGATTCGCGTGAAGGGCAAGGACGGCAAGTACTTTGCACACACCTTAAATAACACGGTTGTGGCACCGCCCCGCATGCTCATCGCATTTCTGGAGAACAACCTGCAGGCAGACGGCAGCGTCCGTATTCCTGAGGTATTAAGACCCTACATGGGTGGCAAGGATAAATTGGAAGCGTAAATGCACAGCTATTTAAGAGCCATCGGTTTTTCAAAATATAAGAGCAGAAGACAGCTTGAGCCCGTATACAAAAGCTGTCTTCGTGAACCCAGTCGCAAAGAGGTAACCACCATCAGTGTGGATACCTCTATGCTTCAGTTTGAGAAAGATTTTGACAAGAATCTCGGAATCTCTCTGGTGGGAGAAGTGGATGCGGCAGGAGCCTGTTCCATCGAGCACTACTTCCCCTACTACAAGGGTCGGTACTTTATGGAGTTCGAGGGCATCAGTATCGAGAAGCAGACGGACAAGGAGTCCTATGCCGGTGTCTGTGAGGATTTAAGACTCGGGATGACCATCATCTTCTATGTGGTCAATATCGCCGACTACGCAAAGTCCAAGTGGTTTAACTATTCCAACCGCGGTATGACGCGCGTGAAGCTTTCCGGTCTTTCCACAGAGGGTACCGTACTGCTTGGCACCAAAAAGCCGAGCGGGCGAAACGCAGGGCCGGACCTTTCTGCACCCTTCTTCGCACCTCCCGGGATGGGGGATCTCGAGGATCCGCAGGAGTACCACGACCCCATCAACCACGAGTACGGACGATATGAACTGCTTACCACCAGGGCCTGCAGGGAAGACCTGCTGACGATCGTGGAAACCAGCTTTATGCCTTGCGGTGTGGAGTGTGACCACTATTTGGTGGTGGGAAACATCCTCGAAGTTCGGGAGATGAAGAATTCTTTCACGGAAGAAAAGATATACAATCTTTTGATAGAAGCAAATTATCTGACGATCGATGTCGTCATCAATCAGGAGGATCTGATGGGCGAGCCTGAGGTCGGACGCCGTTTCCGCGGCGAGATCTGGCTGCAGGGTGTCGTGCAGATCTAAACCAAATAAGAATTATGTATCGCTGACGGAGACGCGCACACGGAAAGCCCTGTGTGAGAGCTCCGGAAGACAAAGTTACTAAGTATCCCGGTGACAAAGTCGAAAAGGGTGCCTGACTCCCCAATGGGGGTCCGGCACCCTTTTCGGCTTTTGTTGCATCCACCGTACGCAACCGGCGCAGGTTTGCCATCCATGGCAAATCAGCGCCTGCTTCGACATCCATGTCTCAGCTTGCTGAGTCTCACGGGATACAAGTAACTTTAAGTCTTCCTTCGCAAATTCACACAGTGCTCCCCGTGTGCGCGTCTCCTGTTTGTCGATAAAGTGTAAAGCTTTCAATCAGCCCAAAGAACAGGAAGGATGTGGCTGCGTTGCCAGGACAACGTGGAGCCGCCGGCGCTTAGCGAGGTTCTTTCGAGCTTAGCGTCCGCTGCGTGCGGAACTTAGCGCAAGCGTGTCCAGGCAACACAGTCGGCATCCTTCCGTCTGTGTTTCTTGGTTGGGTTTTATCGGAGTGTCTAACGCCTTAGTCAGTCAGATCCTCTCCGTTGGTTGCGATCACCTTCTTATACCAGTAGAAGGAATCCTTGCGGTAGCGCTTCATATCCTTAAGTTCGAACTCGTCGCGGTTCACGTAGATGAAGCCGTATCGTTTCACGATGCCTTCGTGCGTGGATACGAGATCGATAGCAGACCAGGGGCAGTAGCCCATCATTTCGCAGCCTTCTTCGGCTGCAATCTTCAGCTGCTCAATGTGTTTTCTCAGATATTCGATACGATAGTTATCGTGAATCTTTCCGTCTTCGGTAAGCGTGTCGTATGCCCCGAGCCCGTTCTCTGTGATGATCATCGGAAGGTGATAACGGCTGTAGATCTCGCGGATGGTTGCACGGAAACCGTCGGGATCGATCTCCCATCCGAATTCCGTACGAAGGAGGTTGGGATTGGGGAAGGCCTTGTAGACACCCTTCTCGGTAGCACCGGACTGCTGATCTACCTTACCGGATGATGTATCTTCGCTTCCATCGTCCCACTCCACGGTGGAGGTATTGTAATAGTTGAATCCGATGAAATCGGGTTTTGCGGCTTTCATGATTTCCATATCGCCGTCTTCGATTTCGGGGATGGCGTCATGTTCTTCCAAGAATTTCCAGACAAGATTGTTGTAGATTCCGTATACAGCCATATCCAGGTAAAGCCAGTTCCGGATGGCGTTGAAGTTCTGTGCGGCCAGATTATCCTTGGGCTTGCAGCTTGCGGGATAGATCAGGGAGATGTTGGGTGCGGGACCGATCTTGGCACCGGGGAGCATCTCGTGGCAGAGCTTCATGACCTTGGCCTGCGCCAAGAGCATGTGGTGATTGTCCTGATAGAGTTTCTTCACCTTGTTGGTGACGCCGGTGAAATCAGAGGTTCCGATGGCTTCTCCGACCAGGGTGAGCATATTCTGTTCGTTGATGGTGAGCCAGTACTTTACGCGGCTGCCGTAGTTTTCAAAGAGGATCCGCGCAAAGTTTACAAAGTCATCCACAATGTCACGCCTGCTCCAGCCACCCATCTTTTCAAGCGCGTCGGGTAGGTCAAAGTGGAACATGGTGACAAGCGGTTCGATGTTGTACTTGAGGCAGGTATCGATCACGTTGCTGTAGAAGTCGATGCCTTCCTGATTGATCTCGCCTCTGCCGGTGGGAAGGATTCTGGTCCATGCGATGGAGAAGCGGAAGGTCTTGAATCCCATCTCCGCCATCAGAGCGATGTCTTCTTCGTAGTGATTGTAGAAATCGGCGCAGACTTCGAAACCGCTGGTGCCTTCGGGTACCTGCTTGGTATCCTGAACGCTCGGTCCTTTGCCGTGTGTTAAGCTTTCTCCTTCAACCTGGTATGCACTTGTTGATGCACCCCAGAGAAAATCCTTGGGAAGGGGTTTGTGTTTTGTAATGACCATGAGAACCTCCTAACTGACTAACTGATTAGTCAAGCATGCCGTGTTGCTGTTTGAAGTTACAGAGTGCACCGAGCAGATTGGAATCATTTCGGAATTTACAGGTGTCGATTTGAATGTCTCCGTAAATCTGGGAGGAGATTCGAACCAGACGCTTGATGTATCGATTGACACCCTCAAGGAAGGCCGGCTCGGCACTGATACCGCCGCCGAAGAGAATGATGTCCGGATTGAGGATGGTGTACACGTTGATGGCAAATTTGGCAATCTCATAGTAGAAGTCCTCAAGCAGATCCTGCATCTCTTTGTCGCCTTCTTTGGCCCACTTGTAGATCAGTTCGCCGTTCACGTCCTCGTAGGCAAGGCCTTTTAGCTTGGCCGCACGGAAACACAGAGAACTGGTGGCCATATAGGTTGAGGCGATGGGAGCTTTGTCCTCAAAGGCGGTCAGCACGGATTTGTGATCGCCGATGGGGATGTAATCGTCAATCCTGTCACGATCCACATGCGTCAGGACGAAGGAAAATTCTCCTGCAAGCATATCTTTTCCGTGGTGGACTTTGCCGTCAATAACAACGCCTCCGCCGACGCCGGTGCCCAAAGCTACGATAACCGCACACTTTGCACCCTTGGCATTGCCCAGCCAAACCTCGGCAAGTGCGGCTGCCTTTGCATCATTCTCAATGGAAACGGGAACGCCGTCACAGGCTTCCGAGATAATGGATGCGAGAGGAATATCCCGCATGTAGTAGATGGCTCCGCCGATGATCACATGGCCTTTTTCGACATCGATCTGACCGGGGAGATCCATGGCGATACCTTCTACTTCGCCTTTTGCTTTATAGGTTTGGTAAACGGAGACAATGATGGACAGAAATTCGTCGAGCGTGCTTTCCGGTCCGACGGGAGTCTTGTGCTTTCCTTTTTCAAGGATCTCACCTTCGCCTGTCATCCGGGCGTATTTGATGAAAGTTCCGCCTACATCAAAAACCAGGAACATAGATACACCTCCTTCATATGAAACGGACCGGCTGATCACGAAAGCCGGCCGTTATGGTTCTGGGATGAATTACATTTGATCGGGACATTCGATACCAAGCAGTGCCATGGCATCGTTGATGGTCTTTCTTGTGATATGTACGAGGGTTGCGCGTGCATTTCGAACACTTTCATCCTCGACGTTGATGCGGTCCGCATCATAGAATTTGTTAAATGCCTGTGCCACATCGACAGCAAATCTTGCGACTACGAAGGGCTCGTAGCGCTCTGCCGCATCGGATACCACCTTTGGGAATCTGGAGATTTCCTTTAAGAGATCCACGGCTGCAGGCGTTGTGAGTACGGAGTAATCGATATCCTCCGAGGGAGTAAAGCCATCGAGTCCGCGAAGGATACTTGCGCAGCGGGCATGTGTGTACTGTACATAGGGACCTGTTTCGCCGGCGAAGTTTAAGAGCTTGTCCCACTTGAAGGAGACGTCCTTGATACGCTGGTTATAAAGGTCATTGAATAAGACGGCACCGACACCGACCTGACGTGCAACCTCATCCTTGTTCGGAAGATCAGGATTCTTCTCCTCGATGATCTCCTTGATCTTGGAGATGGCCTCAAGCAGGATGTCCTCAGCATAGATGATATTACCGCTTCTGGTGGAAAGCTTCTCACCGGAGAGACTTACCAAACCGTAGGGGATGTGTACCAAGGCTTCGCGTGCCCATTCGTTGCCGAGCAGCTCGATGACCTTGAACACCTGAGCGAAGTGGAGCTTCTGCTCCTGGCCCGTGACATAGAGGCACTTCGTGAAGTTGTAGGTTTCCTTGCGGTAGAAGATGGCGGCAAGATCACGTGTTGCATAGATGGAACTTCCGTCGTTCTTTACGATAAGGCAGGGAGCCATGTCGTAGGCGGACAGGTCTACGATCTTTGCGCCGTCGCTTTCGGTGAGCAGTCCCGCATCGGAGATGCGCTTGATCACATCGTCGGTCATGTTGCGGTAGAAGCTCTCGCCGGTAAAATGGTCGAACTCGATACCGAGCAGCTTGTAGGTCTTCATGAACTCTTCGAGGCTGATATCCTTGAACCACTGCCAGATGGAAAGTGCTTCTTCATCGCCCTGCTCCATACGGGCAAACCAGGAACGCGCCTCATCGTTTAAGGAGGGATCCTTCTCTGCCTCATCGTGGAACTTGACATAGAGGCGCATCAATTCCGCTACGCCCTCTTTCTTCACGGCTTCCTCACTTCCCCAGTTCTTATAAGCTACGATCAGCTTTCCGAACTGTGTGCCCCAGTCGCCGATATGATTAATGCGTTCGACATGATAGCCGAGCTTCTCATGAATCTTATAAAGAGAGTTTCCGATGATGGTGGTACGCAGGTGTCCCACATGGAAATTCTTGGCTACGTTCGGTGAGGAGTAGTCGATGCAGATGGTCTTGCCCTCGCCTTCTTTTGAGGAACCGTAGTCGTCCGCAAGCATCTCCTTCACGAGACCTTCCACAAAGGTATCTTTCTTCACGAAGAAGTTCAGGTAAGCGCCCTCGACCTTGATCTCTGAGAGAAAATCCACATCACCGATGGCGGCAGCAACTTCGGATGCGATCATCTGCGGGGCCTTGCGCATGGTCTTGGCGAGGCGGAAGCAGGGAAATGCGAAGTCACCGAGCTCGGGCTTCGGCGGGATTTCCATAAGGCCTTCTATATCACTTTCCGTAAGATCGGGCACCTGTGCCGCGATGAGTTTTGCAATCTTTGTTTTCATAATGTCCTCCTTAGTCGTTGATGGAAAATCCGAATCGGACGGTGGTTCCCGTCATCAGGTCTCCGGTGATCGACAGGTGTCCGCCGAGCAGGAAGATGATCTCTTCCGCCTTGTGCAGACTGCTGTACCAGGGCGATTCGGTCATATAGTCAGGGGAGATGCCTACCCCATTGTCGACGATGTTTACTTCGATGGCATTGGTCGTCTGAGAAAATGTAAACTGGATCTCACTTGCTTCGGCGTGCTGGTAAATGTTGTCGAAGAAGATCCGAAGCAGCTTCATGGTGTTGATGGTATAGATCGGATGAAGCTTGCGGCCGGGTTCCGAAAAATCAACGCGATCCCGAATATCCGTATCCGGGTAGGCTGCGCGCTGATCAGCCAGGAACTCCGTGATCTGCTCCGAGAGTGCGCCGGAACTGTCAATGCCGTAATCCAGGCGCTTCTCCACGTCGTCAATGGAATCGAGGATCTGTGCCTCGGTGCTTCGCAATTCCTTCAGGGTTACGCGTGCGCGATTCACATCCGTACCCAGCAGGTACTGGATCATATCGAGTTTGTTGCCGAGGGCTGTGACGGAATCCTTGACGTGCTTGTCTAACAAAGTAGACGTCACTGCCTTGTCGAAGGCGTCCTGCATCAGGATGTTGTATCCGTGACGAACGACATCCGTGGTATCCGATTCCTCGTCGATAAAGGTGAATCCTTCGTCCTCTTCATGCTCGCCGGCTTCGGCAAGGTCTGTGGATGAGAGTGAGGAAATCGCATCGCTTGCTTCATTCAGGGTGGAAAGCCGGTTCTTCAGTTCGGAAAGCCGGATCTCCATACTGCGGATCTTCATGATCAGGGACTCTCGGACGCCGGTCAGATCCTGCATCTGTTCGTTGATGATCTTGCCACGCTCCGTGTCCGACCCGTCACTGATGAAGGGAGAAAAGACACTCTTTCTGGAGTTCGTCTTAAAGGTGTAGAGTTCCTTGGTCTTTTTTAATTCGTCCATCTTGATGTCAATCTCGAAGATCTGTGTCTTGATGGACTGGATGTCTTCCAACTGATTCAGGAACGCCCGGTTGAAGTAATCGAGCATTTCACGATTCGCCTGTTTGACGATGTCGAGTTTATCTTGTACGCTCATGGTTTCTCCTCCTTGCAGCAAGACGGCGTCTCCGCCTTACTTCCTGAACATAGCGATATCTGGCATAGACGGCAATGCCTCCGACGACGATGATGACACCGCCGATGATGAGCCCCCACGGAGCTTTCTTCTTGGAGGCATTGTATGCGGGGTTGATGGTTCCGTCCTTCTCGGCCTCCTCGATGGCGGCGGGATCGTTGGACTTGATAAAACCGCTGTAGGTAACAGGTTGTGTATCTACGGTAAGGCCGTTGTAGGAAGCGGCCAGAGTTCCGATGATGTTCTCGTCAAGCCGATCGGCCGACGGAGTAAACTGATAGGTCAGGTCCTTGATGTCGATGTCGGAGGGAAAGAGCGCCGTTGCCTCCGTGTCAATCTCCAAGTGCATGTAACCGGCGTTTTGACAGTTGTAATGATCGCACAGGAAATTGGAAGCTGTGGTCAGCATCTCTCCGTCAAATGTGAAGCCGGCGAAGGGCTGCTGATAGGAGTAGTTGTCAAAGCAGTAGTCAAAGAGAGCTTCGATATCAGGGTACTTGGAAAGTCCCGGCTTGGCGTACAGGATAACGCAGATCAACTCGGTGTCTCCGACTTTCGCCCATGCTACATGGGTGCCCTGGGCCTCATCGGTAAAACCCGCCTTGCCACCCTCGCAGGCGGG
>CAMOHF010000013.1 GCA_946614685.1 uncultured Clostridia bacterium
GATGGATCATGACCAACCAGCCACTCTGCGAGCTGCTTCCGAAGAACGGACTGGTCACCGAGATTTCCATCACACTTTTTACCATCGGCGGTATGCAGTTCCTGTGCTGCAGTATGATAAACTTCCTGTGGATTTCCGCGAGTTCCTACTCCAGGAACGAAGAATACGACACCATGATCCGTGCCGCGTACGAGGATTCCCTGACCGGTCTCCAGAATCGTGCATCCATGGAGCGCACTTTGGATAAGATTGTAGCAAGCACAACCGACTACTGTATCATCAGCCTCGATATCAACGACTTAAAGAAAACCAACGACCTCTTCGGTCACGCCGCAGGCGATACACTTCTTTCAAACTTTGCGTCCGCACTCAAGGATACCATCAAAGACTCCGGTACCTGCGGTCGTATGGGCGGAGACGAGTTTATCGTCCTCTCCAAAATCACCGAGCCCTATATCATCAGCAATCTGCTCAAGGAGCTCGACAAGAAGCTTGAAGTATTAACCGCATCCGATGCCGACCAGCTTTCCTATCGTGCGGCATACGGTTATGCGTTCCGACACGAAAAAGACAGCCCGCACACCACCTATCTCCTCGCAGATCAGAGGATGTACGAGCATAAGCAAAAGATCAAAGCTGCCAGACAGGAATCAGGATCAGATGCAGGAAAGCCTGCACAAGCGGAGGTATAAGTATGAGAGAGAATGTTACCATCGTCGAACATCCCCTGGTGAAACATAAGATTTCCATGTTAAGAGACAAAAATACCGGAACCAACGAGTTCCGGAAACTGGTAGAGGAAGTCACTATGCTGATGGGCTATGAAGCCCTTCGCGATCTTCCCTTAGAAGATGTTGAGGTCGAGACACCGATCGAGACATGCATGACACCGATGCTTGCAGGAAGAAAGCTGGCACTTGTGCCGATCCTTCGGGCCGGTCTCGGTATGGTGGGCGGTATGCTTGCCCTCACCCCCACTGCCAAAGTGGGACACATCGGTATGTACCGTGATGAGGATACACATACCCCGCAGGACTACTATTGTAAGCTCCCGCACCCCATCGACGACCGTGTCATCGTAGTCATGGATCCCATGCTTGCCACCGGCGGTTCCGCAGAGGATGCCATCACGCAGATCAAGAAGCAGGGCGGCACCCACATCAAATTTATGTCCATCATCGCTGCACCGGAAGGCTTGGACCGCGTATCCGAAGCACATCCCGATGTGCAGATCTATGTCGGTCAATTGGACCGCTGTCTGAATGCAGACGCCTACATCTGTCCCGGTCTCGGTGACGCAGGCGACCGCATCTTCGGTACAGTTTAAAGTTCGATATCAATCACTCCATCATATACGACTTTCGCCGGGCCTGTCATATAGACCCGGTTTTTCTTTTGGTCAAAACGGATCTTTAAATCTCCGCCAAGCAGACGGATCTTCACCTCATCCTCGGTATAACCGTTTAGGATACAGGCCACCACAGATGCGCACGCTCCCGTTCCGCAGGCAAGCGTCTCTCCGGATCCGCGCTCCCAGACACGCATCTTTACAAAGCTTCTGTCCACAAGTTCCACGAATTCCGCATTGACGCGTCTCGGGAACATGGGGTGATTCTCAAAAAGCGGTCCCACCGTCTCAATGGGGAAATGATCCACATCCTTGATAAAACTTACACAGTGCGGGTTGCCCATGGATACGCAGGTGATCCGATACTCCTCCTCGCCGATGGTCACCGGCATATCCTGCACGCGGTCGATTCCGGCCGTCACAGGCACCTCGGAGGCCGTGAGTATGGGAGCTCCCATATCAACCGTCACCTCCGCAACATGTCCTCTGTCACTCTCTGTCTTTCCCTCAATGCGGAAGGTGAGTTCCTTGATCCCCGCCAGAGTCTCCACGGTTACCACTTCTTTGTCCGTCAGACCGTAATCATAGACATACTTTCCGACACAGCGGATTCCGTTTCCGCACATCTCGGACTGTGATCCGTCCGCGTTGTACATCTCCATGGTGAAATCCGCAACCTCGGAAGGCTTGATCAGGATCAAACCGTCCGAACCGATACCGAAATGTCTGTCGCTTACGGCTACCGCAAGCTCCGATGCTCTTTCGATCTTCTCCTTGAAGCAGTTGACATATACATAGTCATTGCCGATACCTTCCATCTTTGTAAATGCAAACTTCATAATCTAACCTCTTTTTCTGTTGCTGATTTCTGCGACTGCGACTCCGATGACCATGCATGCGATTCCGAACAAAAGCTGGATTCCCATGCTGTCAAGGCATTCGATAAGCCCGCTGCCCGTCTTGACTCTTTCTGTTGTTTCTATGTACCAATAGGTAGGAAGAAATCTTCCGATCTTCTTCACGCTCTCACCGAGCAGGGCAACCGGGACAAAACAGCCGCCCAGGAACGCCATCGCCAGAGAAAGCACCGTAGTGATCATACCGGATTGCGCCGCATTCTTCAGCGGAAACATGGAGAGCATGGTGGCGATCATCGAAACCGTCATAGTGAACACAAGGAGGTTCAAGAGCAGTGTGACCAGTTCCTCCGTTTCTTTTCCCTTTCCTTCCATCAGCAGGAAGAGTCCCGCCATCAGGAGAAATACCACCAGCGCAAAGGACATGGTGCCGAGCATCAGCTCAAATGTCCGCTTTCCGGCAGGGTAGGCTGCGACCAAGTTTCTGTCGTAGATCTCCTTTCTCCGAAATCGAAGCAATACCGGCAGAAGTCCCGACAGGATAATTCCCATCAATCCATAGGGAAGAAATGCGATCATGGAGGAAGCGATCCTCGTGTCGTTTTCCTCGCCCACCATGGTAACCAGCCGTCCGTAATCGGCAGCCACCACTGCTTTTTTATGCGCGTCCTCGATCTTCATATCAAGGTTCACATAGTCTCTTAAATGCGTCAGATACGCGTCGATCTGGCTCTCGATGTACATACCCGCGGGGAGTCCGTCATCCGCCACCATACGGATCTTTACGTCATCCCACTCGGCCAGCCATCCGGTTTCGAATCCCTCGGGGATCTCAACATAAGCCACGATGGTCTCATAGTAAAGCAGATCCTTCAGCGTATCCTCGTCGTACGTTCCTTCTTTCAGCGTATGAATTCCGCCGAGGTACTCCGTCAGACACTTTGAAAGATTGGTATTGTCATGATCTACCACCAGGATTGTGTAACCCTCTTGCTCAAACATCCTGCCGCCGTCATCACCCGACCGACCTACGATGGCACAAAGCGCCAGGATGATAATGATATAGACGATTACGCCGACCTTGTATTCGCGGAGCACCTTCCAAAACGCTTTATAAACTGTCATAGCTCCGCCTCCTTCCCATCAGACATCCCGCCGTAAGAAAGGCCACGGAAAGAACGACCATATAAGTTACGGCACGGATAAGCCGGTCTCCCGGCCCGTAGGTGTTCAGGCTGTAAAATGCATCGGCGATCACCGCGGAGGGATTGATCCTGTTGATAAACGGCGCACGCTCTTCAACCACCGCCTTCATATTGTGAACCATAAGTCCCGCCAGGAAACCTCCCACAAGGGTGATCACGGTAAGCAGAGATTCCTTCTTTTCATATCCGGCAGTTCCGATATGCGCCACCAGATAACCGAGAGATACGCCGAGCAAAGTGCCGAGTGCAGTGATCAGAAAGAGCCAGCCATAGCTTCCGCCAAAGCGGATCCCAAGCACAAAGATCAGGTAGCATAACACCACGCTTGTTGCGATAAGCTGCAGCACGTAAACCGCCGCTACGGAGGTAAGTTCATAGATCACCTTGGAGTAAGGCGCAAGCTCGATTCTCTTTCCGACCTCTTCAATATTTGCGGCAGTCCGAACCGTGCTCTGAAGGGATGCCAGCGAGCAAAACAAACACACCATGGCGATCAGATTGTAAAAATAGGTCACCGTGGGGTCCTTGTTCTCTCCCGTCATGGCCTCACGCATAACCGTCGACTCCATCACATCATCTATGGATGCAGACATCTGCCGCAGATAAGCCCTGTAATGCACCGGGTTAAATGCGTACAGTTCCGTCAGATAGTCCATCTTGGCCTGCAGTTCTCCCACAAGCATCGTGAGGATGCTTTCGGGAAGTCCGTTCTCTCTGACGGTAAGCGACAAAGAGATCGGAGGAAGCTCGGCATTCTCCGCCAGCTTTTTTTGATCAACGGTCACATAGATAATACCGGAGACCTCTCCCTCGGAAAGCGCTTTTTTCGCCGCGTCCTCCGACATCTCTGTAGCATGCAGAAGCGGCGTACCGTCATCCTGCTCCATGGTATCAAGCATGTCCGCAAAGCCCTCAAATTCATATCCGTTCATATCTGATATCACCAGCGCCGTCTCTATGGTGTCGATGGTCTGGCTGCTGTATATGTTCTTAAAGGCCGCATAAAAAAGCGTGCCAAGCAGGATACCGAAGATCATGGTCCAAAAGACTGCGGTTTTATTGCGAAGAGCCAGTTTGAAATTGGTCACGAAAATCCGTACAGCCACTATGCATCTTCCTTTCCGCGTTTCTTGCCTGCTTTCTTTTTATTCGGTCTCTCATCAGGTGCCTCCTCCGTATCGCGGAGTTCCTTGCCCGTGATTTCCAAAAAGACGTCATTTAATGTAGGAAGCTCGGAGTAGATTCTCTGATACTTCAGGTTGTTGACTTCGAGATAGTCCAGGATGGATACGATGTTTTGCTTACCGCCCGCACAGCGGATGGTCAGGCGGTCCGCACGATACTCCACCTCATAGACGCGCGGAAGCTTCAGAATCTTGTCCACCTCTTCCGCAGGCAGTTTTCGAATATCGACGATGACATTCTCCGTGTTCTTGATCCTGCTCTTTAACTCTTCGGCAGTACCCTCGGCGAGTGCCTTGCCCTTGTCCATGATCATGATCCTGGTACAGATCTGCTCCACCTCTTCCATGTAATGCGTGGTATAGACGATGGTCGCGCCCCTCTTGTTTAAGTCCACGATATTCTCGAGGATTTTATTTCGGCTCTGCGGATCTACCGCCACCGTGGGCTCATCAAAGAAAATAAGTTCCGGCTTATGCACGATACCGCAGGCGATGTTGAGCCTTCTCTTTAAACCGCCGGACAATTTGCCGGGCTTGAATTTTCTGAACGCATCCAGTCCCACAAAGTCAATGGCTTCATCCACATACTGTTTCTTCGTCTCCGCGTCCTTCACGTAAAGGCCGCAGAAATAATCGATATTTTCCTGTACCGTAAGCTCGTCGAACACTGCGATATCCTGCGGTACCACACCGATCCGCTTCTTAATCTCATAGGACTCCGGCGTCATCTTCTCGCCGAAGACACGGATCTCTCCCTCGTCATAACGAAGAAGGGAAAGAATGCAATTCATGGTTGTACTCTTTCCCGATCCGTTGGGTCCCAAAAGCCCGAAGATCTCTCCCTGTCCGACGGACAGAGAGAAACCGTTTAAGGCTGTCAGTTCTTTATATCGTTTTATAAGATTCTTTACTGAGATTACTTCTTCACCCATGATGTCTCCCCCTAAAGTACTTTTGACAGAAATTCCTTCAGTCTCGGATGCTTGGGATTCTCAAAGAATTCCTTGGGCGGTGCACTCTCAAGGATCTGTCCCTCATCCACAAATACAACCTTGTTCGCAACTTCTCTCG
Source organism: uncultured Clostridia bacterium (assembly GCA_946614685.1). GTDB lineage: Bacteria > Bacillota > Clostridia > Lachnospirales > Lachnospiraceae > Coprococcus_C. The sequence goes on from CAMOHF010000013.1 coordinate 5,666, forward strand.
CAAATCCCATCTCATGGGTGACGATGATCATCGTCATGCCTTCTTTTGCGAGCTGTTTCATCAGGTCAAGCACCTCGCCGACCATCTCGGGATCCAAAGCCGAGGTGGGCTCGTCAAAGAGGATCACGTCCGGATCCATCGCCAGCGCTCTTACGATAGCTACACGCTGCTTCTGACCGCCGGAGAGCGTGGAAGGATAGACATCTGCCTTGTCCTCAAGCCCGATACGCTCGAGGAGCTTCATACCCTTCTCTCTTGCCTCACTCTTGATCTCGGCCACCGACTGCCCGATCGGATACTTTTCCTTCTTTTCTTTTCGAAAGACGTTGGCAACTCCGATCCAAAAATTCTTATGCTTCGCTTTGCGGCGTTCACTTCTTGCCACATAGACCGGTGCCAGCATGATATTCTCGATCACCGTCTTGTTGTTGAAGAGGTTGAAATGCTGGAACACCATACCCATATGTCTTCTGTGGAGATTGATATCCACCTTGGGGTCTGCGATATCCACACCGTTAAAGATGATCTGTCCGCCGGTGGGATCTTCCATACAGTTGAGGCACCGTAAGAATGTACTCTTTCCCGAACCGGAAGGTCCGATCACCACCATGATGTCGCCCTTCTCGATCTTGACATTGATACCGTCCAATACATTCTTGTCGCCGAAATGCTTTTCGAGGTTAATTACGTCGATCACTCTTCGCAAACCTCCTTTCCATCAGCTTGATCATCAGTGTGATGAGAAGTACCATCACCACGTAGATCAGTGCCATGACGATATAGGGCACCATGAACTCATAGCTGTTGCTTCCGATGTAGTTGAATGCAACATACAGATCCGTTGCGCCCACAAAACTTACCACAGAGGTATCCTTGATCAGTGCGATAAACTCGTTGCCGAGTGTCGGCAGGATGTTTTTCACGGCCTGCGGGATGACAATCTTGAACATGGATGTGGAAAAGGAAAGTCCCACCGCGCGTCCCGCCTCAAGCTGACCCGCATCCACAGACTGGATACCGCCTCGCATGATCTCGGATGCGTACGCACCGGAATTTAAACCGAAGATCATGATCGCCGTCTCAACGCCCGTCATATGGCCTCCTGCCAGCGGCAGGATGACATAGTAGGCAAGCAGCAACTGTACAACCACCGGGGTACCGCGAAACAGCGCCACATAGAAGGAGCAGAAACGGTTCAACACCCGCGGCAGTCTCTTGTACTTCGGGACCACGCGCACGGTGGCGATCAGTGTTCCGATCACGATACCGATCAAAAGTCCGAGCACAGCAATGAGAAGGGTGTTGGAAAGACCTTCCAACACCTTCACATAGCCCTTGTAGTCAATGAACATCTCTATGAATTTGTCTATCTTTGCCGAAAGTCCGCTCATGACTGTCCTTTATTACTGCATTTTGTTGATTGACTCCGTAATGCATGTTGCGGGTGCGGAATCAATAATGACATAGTTTACATTTCCGTTGATCATATCCTGGATGGCAAGGGAGCCGTTCTTGTAGCCGACAGCCTCAACCTTGAATCCCTCAAAGCCCCAGTCTGCGTCACCTGCGACATAGAACTGACCTGTGGTACCGTTCTGAACACCGATCTTGGTGGAAGCATCCTTGCTCTTTAAGATGGCTTCAACCGCTGCACCGTCTGCGCAGTTGTCGAATTCGGTATTATCTTCCATAACCACGATTCTCTGAGAAGCGTTGTAGTAAGGGTTGGAGAAGGTTACATACTCCTCGCGGTCCGGCTTGATCGTAAGACCTGCCATAGCGATATCACACTTGTGCTGACCCACCGTCAGGCACACTGCGTCAAAGTCCATATTCTGGATAACCAGTTCCTTGCCGAGAGACTCTGCAAGTTTCGCAGCGATCTCCATATCGATGCCGTAGTAATCCTCACCCTGTGTATACTCAAAGGGCTCGAATGCTGCGTTGGTAGCAACCACAAGCTGATCCTTGCTCTCATCAAGTACAGCGGACTTTACCGCTACAGGTGTACCGTCACCGAAGTAGTGATTGCAGATCTCGTCAAATGTACCGTCTGCCTTGATATCCTCGATGAATTTATTTACGTCGTCAAGGAGTTCCTTCTGATCCTTGTCTACGCCGAATGCGTACTCCTCGCTGGTAAGATCGATCTGGATGACCTTCGCCTTTTTGGATTTCTTTTCTTCTTTACCGCAACCTGCAAGTGCTGTCACGGACATCACTGCTGCAAGCGCAAGTGTCAGTAATTTTTTTGCTTTCATGATGATGCACCCTTTCCTTATAAAATGTTCAAATTAAAAAACCACGCGACAAGTATAGCAACACTCTCAAAAAAAAGCAAGGATAATCAAGTTTTTCCCTTGCTTCCCACAGTTGATACCGCTATAATTGATAATTGCGAAATGAAACCTTACGGATAAGGAGAATCAATATGGCAAAGATCAGAACAAGATTTGCTCCGAGCCCCACCGGCAGGATGCATGTAGGAAACTTACGTACCGCACTCTATGCTTACCTTGTGGCCAAGCACGAAGGCGGTGATTTTATACTGCGAATCGAAGACACGGATCAGGAGCGCGAAGTCGAGGGCGCCGTAGATATCATCTACCGCACACTTGAGAAGACCGGACTTGCCCACGACGAAGGTCCCGACAAGGACGGCGGCGTCGGCCCCTACATCCAGAGCGAGCGTCAGGCACAGGGCATCTACCTCGAATACGCCAAGAAACTGATTGAGAAGGGCGAGGCCTACTACTGCTTCTGCGATGCCGAGCGTCTGGCATCCCTTAAATCCGAGGTGGTAGACGGCAAGACCATCTCCCGCTACGACAAGCACTGCCTGCACCTTTCCAAGGAGGAGATCGAGGCGAATCTTGCAGCCGGCAAGCCTTACGTGATCAGACAGAATAACCCCTTAGAGGGCACGACCACATTTTCCGACGAGCTCTACGGAGACATCACCGTACCCAACGAGGAACTTGACGATATGATCCTGATCAAGTCCGACGGTTTCCCGACCTACAACTTTGCAAATGTTGTGGACGACCACCTGATGGGCATTACACACGTGGTGCGCGGCAACGAGTACCTGTCCTCATCCCCGAAGTACAACCGTCTCTACGATGCCTTCGGATGGGAAGTTCCCGTATATATCCACTGCCCCCTGATCACGGACGAGAATCACCAGAAGCTTTCCAAGCGCAGCGGACACTCTTCCTTCGAGGATCTTTTGGAGCAGGGCTTCCTCACCGAGGCCATCGTGAACTACGTGGCATTGCTCGGCTGGTGTCCCGAGGACAACCGTGAGATCTTCTCTCTTCCCGAGCTTGTAGAGGCCTTCAATTACCGCAACATGTCCAAGAGTCCCGCAGTGCTTGATATGACCAAGCTTCGCTGGATGAACGGCGAGTACATGAAGGCCATGGACGACGATACCTTCTATGAGATGGCACTTCCCTACATCAAGGAAGTGATCACCAAGGATCTTGACACCAGGAAGATCGCATCCATGATCAAGACCAGAATCGAGACCTTCCTCGATATCAAAGACCAGATTGATTTCTTTGAGGCTGTACCCGACTATGATGTTTCCATGTACACCCACAAGAAGATGAAGACCAATCCCGAAAACTCTCTCGCACTTCTTACCGAGGTGCTTCCGATCCTTAAAGAAGCCGATGCATTCGATAACGATGCACTTTTCGAGCTTCTTAAGAAGTTCGGCGAGGAGAAGGAATACAAGACCGGATTCATCATGTGGCCGCTTCGCACGGCTGTCTCCGGAAAGCAGGCGACACCCGGTGGTGCGACCGAGCTGATGAGTATTCTCGGCAAGGACGAAACCATCGCACGTATCGAAGCTGCGATCGCGAAGCTTAGCGCGTAAGATACGGCATGAGATACGGCGTAAGGTACAGCGTAAGGTACGGCACGGATACGGGCTGTGTTGCCGGACACGCTCCCGCTAGTAGAGGGTGCCCTAACGGTACTAAGCTCTCAGCCACTCCGTGTCTGAATCGCTAAGTACCGAGACCCTCTGCTGACCTTGCAACGCGGCCGCATGATGATCAGCGCTGTGAATTCTCTCCGCAGTTCACACGAAACCCGTAGCCGCTACGTATTACTTAAAACTACTCGCAGTATCGATAGAACTCGCTAAACTTAGAGAAACCCCGCTTGAAGGCAAGCGGGGTTTCTTGTGTTTTTCTGATTCGTAAGCGCAGGATACAGGCTGCATTGCCAGGACAACGTGGAGCCGCCGGCGCTTAGCGAGGTTCCTCACGAGCTTAGCGTCCGCTGCGTGCGGAACTTAGCGCAAGCGTGTCCAGGCAAGGCAGTCTGTATCTGCGCGTATGCTTAGAATTACTCTACAGTTACGGATTTCGCGAGGTTTCGCGGTTTGTCGACGTCGAGGCCCTTGGCCTCGGATGTGTAGTATGCGATCAGCTGCAGGATCACGGCCGTTGCGAAGGCTGTGAACTCGGGATCGAGTTTCGGGATCCGGATATGCTTATCGCAGATTGCGGGATCGTCGATCTTCTCGTCCATGCTGACAAGCACGACATACGCGCCTCTTGCCTTCACCTCGCGGATGTTGGAGATGACTTTCGCATAGACATCCTCCTGGGTTGCGAGGGCAATGACCGGTACATTTTCCGCGATCAGGGCGATGGTTCCGTGCTTTAACTCGCCTGCGGCGTAGGCCTCGGCGTGCACGTAGGAGATTTCCTTCAGCTTCAGCGCCGCCTCGAGACTCATGGTGTAGTCGAGACCGCGTCCGATGTAGAAGGTATCCGTCGCCATCTTGATATGGTTTGCGATGCGCTTGATGTCGTTCGCATCCTTCAAGGTTTCTTCGATGATGTTCGGTGCGCTCATCAGCTTCGCCATAAACTTTCTGGCGTCGCTTTCAGAGATCAGCTTCTTCACAAGCCCCATACGGCAGGTGATCAGGTACATAGCCGCAACCTGCACGGTGTAGGCCTTGGTGGATGCCACCGCGATCTCGGGGCCTGCATGGGTATAGAGCACGTAGTCGCTCTCTCTTGCGATGGTGGAACCCTTGACATTTACGATGGAAAGGGTCTTGGAGCCCTTGCTCTTCGCAAGCTTTAAGGCCTCAAGGGTATCGATCGTCTCACCCGACTGGGAGAGCACGATGGTCAGTGTCTTTTCGTCGATGATCGGGTCCTTGTAACGGAACTCCGACGCGATCTCAACATTTACCGGGATGCGGAGCAGTTTCTCGATCAGATGCTTGCCGACGATACCCGCATGCATCGCCGTACCGCAGGCTACCACCATCAGCTTGTCGCAGTTCTCGAAGATCGCATCGTCGATGCCATCCTCGGTGAAATCGGGAAGATCTCACTCCACGCGGGGCATCAC
>CAMOHF010000014.1 GCA_946614685.1 uncultured Clostridia bacterium
CTGCCTCGGAAACTTCGTCGACTGCTTCGGATACTTCGGGCACCTCGGAAACTTCGTCGACTGCTTCGGATACTTCAGACACCTCGGAAACTTCGTCGATTGCTTCGGTAACTTCAGGTACCTCGGGAACAGCGTCAGACACCTCGGTTACTGCGGGTGCTGCGCCGGCGGGTACGGAAACGTTGACTACCGGGGCGGGTACATTTACCACGGGAGAAGGCGTGTGCTCGATGCTGTCGCTGATCTTGTCGATGCTGCCGCTTAAACTGCCTCCCAGGCTCTGCAGGGAGTCGATCAGCTCACGGTTGCCGGTCTGATTATACTTGACGATGATCTTCACGGCCTTCTCGATGGACTCGTTGATCTCGCGTGTGGCGAGATTCCTGGATTCGGTGTTCTGGTGATCGGATGCGATAAGCTCCGCAAAGCCGGTGTTCAGCTTGCGGATCTGCACATAGGTGGCCTTCGCAAGGCGCTCCATGGTGTCGTCATCCGTGTCGGTGCCGAGCTTCTCAACGGATGAGAGCACGGTTTCTCGGATATAGTCCCGAAGTTCCGCTTCCTTCGCGGCTCGGACTTGAATCAGGGCCATAAAGAACAGGTATGCGGATGCCACAAGCATCAGAGATACCACGGCGATGTAGATCGGTTTCTCTTTGAATTCGACAATGCAGTAGAGGAAGCCCAGGAAGGCTGCGACACTGATCATGCCGAGTGCTACAAGTCTCTTGTACAAAGCGTTCATGATGTCCTCCGTAGATTCATATACATAACTACCGAAATTCTACCATATATCTATGGAAAATGCCATAAAAAAACAACAAATACTATGCAAAAACGGGCGGAAGAAGTATAATAATATTGACAAAAAATGTGCCGGAGTGAGCCTATGGAACGTACAAAAGTGATGGCGGAGTTCTATTCCGAAGAGCCCGTCGAAAACATCATGGCCATGATCAAATACAGACCGGAGAAGATCATCTTTCTGGGTCATAAAGACAATATGATCACGAAGAAGATCAAGGATATCATTGACTTTCGGGATATGAAGTGTCCGGATTGCGAGCTGGAGTTCGTTGAAGTCCCGAAGGACGACCTGAACGCGGCGATCGACGCTCTAACGAAGATCATCCGCGAGTATCCGGGAATCCGATTTGAGCTGACCGGCGGCAGTGAGCTTATCCTGATCGCTCTCGGCTGTATCGCTGCGCGTATGGAGATCAGCAAGCTTCGTATCGATCCGTTCACCGGCAAGGAGATCGACATCATCGGCTCCGAGGCGAAGATGACGGATTATCATTTCAACATCGGCATCGCCGAGGATATCGTGCTTCACGGCGGTATCTTAACGCCCCAGACAGGAAGTTATGCAGAATGGAAATTCACGGACGCATTTCGCGGAGACATCCGCGTGCTCTGGGATATCTGCTGTAAGTATAAAAGCAACTGGAACCGCTATTGTTCCGTGATCGACGAGCTCGCGAAGAACACCCCCAATTGCAACGAGGGCTGGTGCGAGCTTTACAGGAATCAGCTCGGAGAAGCGGCGAAGCTCCTCCGCGACCTGGATGAAGCGGGGATGATGAAGGACTACTATGAGTCCGGCAAGAAAATTTGCTTCAGATACAAGGACAATATGATCCGAAAGGTGATCGCCAAAGCGGGGAATATCTTAGAACTGCACGTCTATGAGGTGGCTACGAGAGACTGCTACGTGTTCACGGACGCCATCATCGGAGCCCATATCGACTGGGACGGCGAGATCCACGACTTAAGCAACCCGGGCTACGACACCATGAACGAGATCGACGTGATCCTGATGAAGAACGTCTGTCCGATCTTCATCTCCTGCAAGAGCGGCAAGACAGGGGGCAACGCCCTGCATGAACTTGAAACCGTATCGAGAAAGATCGGCGGAAAGTATGCGAGAAAAGCGCTTGTGATGGCGAAAAGCTGTGACGACAATATGGGCGGACAGTTTTTCAGACAGCGCGCAAGAGACATGCATATCTGGATCATCGACGATGTCTTCCGCATGTCGGACGAGCAGCTCTTCAACAGGCTGAAGAGAATCTAGTTTAAGACAAGTACGACGGACTGCCGGTAGAAGTCATCAAAAATTTCGGCGAATCTGTCGATATCATAAGTGGTGATGCCGTAGATGGGATCGTAGACGGTAAGGGTATTCGCGGCCCGGTCGTATCCGCTCAGGACGACGCAGTGCTCGAAGTAGTCCCAGACATACTCCTTGCCCTGATACATGGCGGAGTAGCCGTATTGACGGGGCGCAAGCTCCAGGGTGCACCATACGAGCACCGGCACGCCTTCGTCAAGATAATCAAATAATTTGCGGACATCGGTTCCGCTTGTGTTGACGGCGGAGTATTTTCTGCCGTTATCTGCGAGGAAGTTGTTGGCGGTCATGGTGATGGCAGGTGCGAGACATCCGCCGTCTACCCAGGGACTTCCCGTATAGCCGGCCATAAAATTATCGGAGTATACCAGATAGTTTTCGGCTAGGTAGGTTTTATCAAGATTGTAACCGTAGTAATTGAGTACCATCGTGAGCGACACGACCTCACATCCTGAGGGCAGCTCAGGGTACTGATTGATCAGATCGAGCGTAAGATCCACGTGACCTTCTTCGATGGTTCCGTGTGTGATATCGGTGAGCGGCTTCGGTGCGGCCGCTTCCGTAGAAGCAGGAAGAATCGACGAGACGTCGGGTATGGAATCCGCAGGCGTTGCGGACTCTGCCGAGGTCGGCGTGGATACGGCGGGATTCTTGTGGCTCGTGTCGGAATATGTTACAATAATCCATACATACGCACCAACCACCAGAACAGATAGAATTGTAGCCAGAATAACTCGTTTCATAGGAACAGTATAGGTGTTTTCGAGGGGGTTCGTCAATGCCGGATTTCGATGATTTTGAGATGGATAATGACTGTTTGCTGCTGACGATCGACCCTTATAAAATGTGGGCCGGGCTGACGATCACACAGCCGCTCTCCGATGCGGAAACAGCAATGCGGCAGGCGCTTACGGCGGAATACGTGGAGGAGTTTTTACGTGACGACGGGATCAGCGCCGGTATTTTGCGTGACAAAATCGACGAATTGATCGAGAAGACGAAGAACGGTATCTATGACGAAGAGGTGATCGTGGCGAAAGGCCAGGAGCCGAAGGACGGTGACGAAGGCTACTACACCTACAACATCCCGCTTGAGGATACCCGTGCGAAACCGAAGCTGAATGACGACGGTTCGGTAGATTATTTCAGTACACTCTCCCTTGCGATGGTGGAGGAGAACCAGGTATTCGCAGTGTATCATCCGCCGACTGCCGGTACATACGGCTACACAGTCTATGCGGAGCCTCTGAAGCCCAAGCGCGGCAGAGACCAGAAAATGCTTCGCGGCAAGGGCTTTAAGATGGTGGAGGAGGGCAGCGAGGTCTACTACGTTGCCACCATCACAGGTCGTATCTTCAGAGACGAAGAGAAGATCAACATCGAGACCATCTATGTGGTGAAGGGTGACCTCGATATCGGCGAGGGCAACATTACATTTGAAGGCGACGTGGAGATCAAGGGAGATGTCCGAAGCGGACTTTCCATCGATGCCACGGGGGATATCTTTGTTCACGGACATGTGGGTTCCTGCGTGCTTAAAGCGGGCAAGAGCATCACGATCCGGGGCGGCCTGCAGGGCAAGGGCCGAAGCGAGATCACGGCCGGCACAGACATTGCCTGCAGCTTTGTGGAGCGATGCGTCGTGATTGCGGGCGGAAGCCTCTATGCGGATTCCGTTATGGACAGCGAAGTGGTCGTAAGAGACAAGGTCATCGTAAGCTCAAAGCGAGGACAGGTGGTCGGCGGCAGGATCCTTGCGAGTCAGTTCATCCAGGCCAAGCAGATCGGCAACGATTCCGGCATCAAGACGGAGCTTTCCATCGGCGTGCCCGACAGTTACTTAAGGCGGGTGCAGGAGCTTCGTACGAATAAGATCAAAGTCGGCAAGGAGCTGGAACTCCTTAAAACCAGACTGCACGAGATGGAGACGATGGTGGACGGTGAGCGCGATGCGAACACCGAGGCTTTCCGCATGAAGTGCATGCGCGTGAAGGTGATCAAGGACGCCGAATTAAAGCAGATCTGCGAAGAACTCGAGGAGCGCGAGACAGAGATGGAAACCTCCAAGCGCGAGGGCAGGATCGAGATTATGGGACTCGTTCATTCCGGCACCCAGGTTCACATCTGGGGAGATGCGCTTGCGGTGAAGGAAGAGGTCTACCGGGCATCCTACAGAGGCTCAATTCACGGCGTTGTACAAGAGGGCCTTTAGGGGCCGAAGGCTATATAAACATTGACGATAAAGTGCGGATATAGTAAAATGTCCGTATCGGTTTTTTACCGTCGGAGGCATTATCATGAGTATCAATTTATCCGAATATATCTGCGGCAACACTTCCGTCTGCCGCGAAAAAAGACAACTGACGGCCTATCTTTACGAGATCGTCGAAAAGTGCGGCAGAGTCAGGATCGATATGGACGGTTTTGCGAATAAGAACTTTGAAGTAGCCGGAGCGTTTTATGAGCCGGCGTTTTTACGCGATTATTTCAATGCAGCGAAGAACAAGGCCGCGTTCAACCTAAACCTCCTTTCCTACGCGGGAGAGAAGCTTACCGCATGGGTGAAGGGCACGGAGACGCACCCGGATGTGAAGGTTGAGAAGCTTACCAAGAAAGCCATCGAGGCGCTTTCAGGTACGGAGGAGATCTTCTCCTTAGGCATCGGTCTTCCCGGTGAGGATGCGGAGGGTGACTTCGGCAAGCACATCAACGGCTGGAGCAAGCCGGAGCGTATCTATAGAAATCCCGTGGCAAGGTGGATGATGAACACCAAGCCGGATGTCGCTTTGCTCCTCAAGAGAAAAGGCGTGAAGCGTCCGTCCTATCGGCTTTTTATGATCGAGTGCAATTATCTGTCCGGCGAGGAAGTCTATCCCGCTTATGTCGGCGTTTACGACAAGACCGGAGAGAAACTGAAAGAGTGTTATCATATCATCTGCGGCAAGCAGGCCATCTGCGATGCCGTGCTTGGATTTATGGGACGCGAGGATGCGGAGGATGTCGCCATGACATACGCCGCAGAAGGCGAGGAGACGCCGGTATATGTTTCGAGCGGATGCACCGGGATCTTAAATTTCTCCGGAGCACAGAGCGGATATGCGGAAGGACTTTCCGTAGAAGCACTTGACAATTATCACAGAAAGCTGATTGCAGGCGAGAAAGTGAAAGAACCGAAGCTCCTTCTTGGAGAGAAGGCTGTTCTTACGATCTAAGGAAAAGTGAGGCCCCGGGGTTACTTTAGGAATCTCCGGGCTTACTTTTTAAGGCTTGCATAGGATATAAGACATGTTCAAATTTATTCATATCGCGGATGTGCATCTTGGGATGCATCCCGACAAAGACAAGGTATGGAGTGACGACCGCGCGGCGGAGATCGAGGCTACATTTGATACGGTTCTCGAACATTGCGCAACGCACGAGGTGAATCTGCTTCTGATCGCCGGTGATCTTTTCGATGCGCCTCCGACGGAGACGGAGCTTCGAAAGTTGGACGCCAGACTGAAGAAGGCCACCGGTACGAAGGTGGTCATCGTGACGGGCAGCAGCGATGCGGCGCCGGCCGACAGCATTTTCTTTAAGTACGGTTTCGAGTCGGATGTCACCGTGCTTCCGCCCGACGTGATCTCGCAGGCTTACTTCGAGGAATTGGGCGTTGCCGTCACAGGTATTTCCTATGGCAGGGAGCACTACGACGAGCCGATGCTCGAGCATATAACGCCGGCGAAGGAGGGTGCCTTCAACATCCTGCTCGGCTACGGCGGTGAGAAGGGTTATATGCCTTTTTCAAAAGATCGTCTTTTGGAGAAGGGTTTTGATTATATCGCACTCGGCAGAAGACACAAGCCGACGGTGGTTGCGGAGCATAAGATGGCATTTGCCGGAAGCCTTGAGCCCCTTTCCTACAAGGAGACGGGGGAGCACGGCTACTTTTTCGGCAAGTCGGATCCCGAGGAGGGAACCGAGGTATCCTTTGTGCCCGTAAGCTTACGCAGGTACGTGAACCTGACGGTAGAGGTCCTTCCGGATATGAACAACGCCGCGATCACAGCGAAGGTGGAGGAGGCGATCCGCGAAAGCGGCAGTCAGAACATCTTCCGAATCCTGATGAAGGGCTACAAGAACAGTGATGTTACCATCAATCTAAGCGAGATCCTGCGCAGATATCAGGTGCTCGAGCTTCGCGATAAAACAGGCTACAGCTACGATATTGAGGAGTTGGCCAGAGAGAATACAGGGAATCTTCTGGGTGAGATCGTCACCAGACTGTCCGATGAGGAGAGTCTGACCCGGGAAGATATCAGAGAGAAGGCAAAGCGTTATGCCGTGCTTGCCCTGATGGATACGGGGGTTTCATAGGATGCACCTGTACAAGCTTCTTCTGAAGGACTTCGGACAATTCCATAACAAAGAGATCGAGCTTGCGCCCGGGATCAACGTCTGCAGCGTGACGACCGATGCGGATGAGGATGCGCTGGGTGATTTTGTAGAAGCATCGATCTACGGTATCGACCGCTCCTATGAGGCCGGCGACCGACGGGATCTGCTTGAGCGAAGCCGCCCCGATGAAGGAGGTTTCTCCGGCAAGGCTTACATCAACCGCGGAAGCGACCGGATCCTGGTGGAGCACAACTTCCAGCCGAAGAGCAGGCAGATGAGCGTGCTGGATCTGTCAAGCGGCCGCGAGCTTACCACAGCCGAGCGCTATTCCTTATACAAGACCGTTACAGATCTGGACAAATACACCTACCGCGATGCGCTTCGTATCTCGGCGGAGCTTCCGAAAGAGGGAGATCCCGCCGCAATCAGGGATTATGTGGTGCACATGGCGACCACGGGTGCGACCAGATTCGACAAGGAAGCCGCCATTGCGGCACTCGAAAAGCGTAAGCGCACATTTACCTCGGAAGGCATCGACCGACGGATCTCTTCCCTTGAAGCGGAGATCGCGACCTACGCGGACTGCGAGGAGCAGCTTACGAAGGTCCGGGAGCAGATCAAGGAGACCGAGGACGAATTTGCCATGGAGACCGCACGCAGAAAGCGTGAGGCCCGCAAGTTGATCGACACCAAGAGCGGTGAGGTCAAGTACAAAGACAACAAGGAGCTCAATGAGAACCTGGATGCACTCGCCGAACAGCGCGTCTTCCTCGACCCCGAGCTTCTGAATGAATACAAACCACCGAAGAAACTGACGGACAAGATCTGGTTTATCCTGCTCACGGGACTCTTTGTCATCGGCGTGATCACGCTGATGGTGATGCTGCTTCCCTTTGAGAAGGATGTCCGGGAGATCTTCATCTTCTGTACCATCCTCTTTGTTATCGTGACCATCGTGAACGGTATGTACGAGAAGGGTATCTTCGACGGAGACGTTTACACGCCGACGGAGGAAGAATTCAAGCAGATCCTGTACGATCTTGAGCGCAAGAACGAGGCCTTCGAGGATGTGGAGATCGACATGTCCTTCGCGAAGGAATTCCTCGATCGAAAGTCCAAGCTTCGCACCGAGGAGAACGAACTCCTGGTAAAGTATGACCGTATGGTGAAGCTGCAGGAGGAACTTGCGCAGGCAAGAGACGACAAGAACAACTCCATCGGAGAAGTGACTGCGGTGAATCTTGCGATCAACACCATCCGCGAGCTTTCGGACGCAAGGACTACAGCCAACCGCTATCTGATCAACCACAGGATATCGGATATGCTGTCGGATCTGACGTGCGGAAGGTACATCGACGCAAGGATCACGAACGACGAGCGGCTTCTGCTTCGTACGGCGGCAGGCAGTGCCATCGATATCATGAAGGCCCCTGCGGAGGATCTTCTTCCGGTATATCTGGCGATCAGGCTTACGGTAGCGAAGGAACTTATCAAAGACCGAATGCCTGTTGTGATCGACCGCCTTTCGCACCTCGGCGAGACTGAGCTGATGGCGCTTGTCAGGGGCACGGCGAAGATCGATACGGACCAGATCATATTCATCGCGCGCGACAACCGCGTGAGCGATACATTTGCAAATGAGCACATACCCTATCAGCCGGTAGTGCTTTAGATACATCTTTGTAGGAGGTATGACATGGCGAAAAATTTAATCGAGATTGAAGACATACCGCCGCAGCTTGCCAACAGAGTCAAGCAGGATCTTAGGTTTAAGACGGGTAAGTTTGTCTGGAGAGTCCGGTTCAATATACCGCTTGATCCGAAGAGCGTGAACAACGAGACCATGTATGTGGTGAACTCGGAGAATAAAAAACTGCGGGCATTTATCAAATATGATACACAGAAGGAATTGATCGAAGTAGAGCCGATGGAAGCGTACGCCACCAATGAGTACTACTATCTGACCATCACCACCGACGTGAAGTCACGGGGCGGGCAGACACTTCCGGAACCGGTTCAGGTCAAATTCAAACTGTAGGACATGGCATTCAGAGGGAGGAATTAGCATGAGCGTAAAAGCGACTGTGATTGATTTTAAGGGAGAGAAAGCGGTAGAACTTGTAGCGGGAAAGTATCGTGCCATCGTGGCACCTTTCCTCGGAAGCAATGTGATCCGTCTGCAGGACACGGAGGAGGACTTGGAGATCCTTCGCTATGAGGATGACCTTACGGTCGAGGATCTTAAAAAGCAGCCCGAGGTATACGGACTGCCGACACTCTATCTTCCGAACCGTTTAAAGGGCGGCAAGCTTAAGGTGTCCGATGCGACGTATCAGCTTCCGGTCAACGATCCTCTCGGCAACCACATCCACGGCTTCCTGCATCATAGGGAGCATGAGATTGTCAGTGTCGGAACGGAGGGATCGGGCGCAGTTGTGAAGACCGCGTATACCTATGATGAGAAGGACGAGTTCTTCAAATATCTTCCGGTTTCTTTCAAGGCAGAGTTCACCTTCCTGCTGAATGACTCCGGACTGCATATGTCCTTCACCATGACCAATACATCCGATAAGCAGCTGCCTTACGGTGTCTGCAACCATACAGCCATGAAGGCGCCTTTCACCAAGGACGGCGATCCCTTCAAGACACATCTCTATGTACCGGTAGGCGAGAAGTGGGAGATTGACAAGCATTGCATCCCCACCGGCGAGTGTCTCCCGATCACAAATCATGACAGACAGTACCTGACCGGATCTCAGATCCCCGTAAAGCAGGTGATCGACAATGATGTCTACTTCGCGGAAGAGGGAACCTACGACGGCGATCCCTTCTACGGAACCGTGACCGTGGACGACGAGACCGGCAACGCGGTTGTATATGAAGTATGCCGTGATTTCAAATTCTGGATCATTTGGAATGATCTCGGAGAGAAGGGCTACTACTGTCCCGAGCCGATGACCTGGATCATCGACGCACCGAATCAGCCCATCCCCGCCGATGAGTCCGGCTACAGAGAGCTTGCTCCCGGCGAGAGCCACACCTTGACCGAGCGAATCTACACAGAGAAAAGAAAGTAATACTTGATAATTATTATCAGAAGTTGTATAATCGAGAAAGCTGGTAGAAGCAATACGAGATAGGAGGCTTAAAGTCATGGCATATGTAATTAACGACGGCTGCTTAATGTGTGGAGCTTGCGCAGGTGCTTGTCCTGTTGGCGCCATCAGCGAGGGCGACGGCAAGTATGTGATCGATGCAGATACATGCATCTCTTGCGGAGCTTGTGCAGGTACTTGCCCTGCAGGCGTAATCTCAGAGCAGTAATTCTTAAAGATAAAAGGTCTGCCGCGTTGGTGGCAGACCTTTTTTGGCTTTTAGTGCAATATGGAAGTTACAATGGTTATCCGGCAACACCTCCGTTCCGGCACGGTCGCGCAGCATAAGGAAACTGTGGTATATCCATACATTCCGGTCCGTGCTTTTGTAGATTTGTGTTTTTGGAATTCGCGGGACACCCGCATATGATTCATAAGAATGATACAAAAAACATCCTAACGCTATTCTGTGAAAATTCTGTTAAAACTCTGTGTAAAAAGTGAGAAAAATCTTTACATGGGGCAGAAATATGTTAAAATACGTGATATGAAGATTGAGAGATTAAACGAAAATCAAATACGTTGCACCTTATACAAGGCAGACCTTGCCGACAAGGAGCTGCTTCTTTCCGAGCTCGCATACGGTACGGAGAAGGCGAAGGAACTCTTTCGCGATCTGATGGAGCGCGCTTCGGAGGAACTTGGATTTGAGGCGGACAATGTCCCTCTGATGATCGAGGCGATTCCCGTGAACCGCGAGTGCCTGGTACTGATCATCACCAAGGTGGAGGATCCCGATGAGCTTGACGGAAGATTCTCAAGATTTACGAATTTTGATGAGGATGCATATGATGAAGACGAAGACGAGGAAGGCTCAGGTAATCTTCTGGACGCGTCAAGACGTGCGCAGACGGATATCGAGAATATGAAGAATCTCCTTCGTCATCTTGGCGTGGACTTAAGCAAGCTTAAAGATATGGGCAAGAATCAGGAAAGCACCTCCGGCAATGTCATCAAAGCCGATCAGGAGGCTGCGAAGGCAGAGAAGGTGGCATCCGCCGATGTATTCCGTATCTATGCCTTCAAGAACTTGGATCAGGTGATCCTGCCGGCGCGCATGGTCGACAATGTCTACAAGAGCATCAATTCGCTTTACAAGAATCCGAAGGACAGCCGGTTCTACTTATACATGACTAAGGACAAGAACACCGAGGCAGAGTTCGTGCAGGTCTGCAACATTATGGGTGAGTATGGCACGAAGCAGTCCGGAAGCTACGCATCGCAGGCGCACATGGAGGAGCACTACAAGCTGATCCTCGCAGGGGATGCGGTTGCGAAGCTCGCCGAACTCTAAACATACGCATACGATAGAGCACGTTCGCACCGGGGCACACGCCCCCGGTGCTTTTTTCATGCGCAGGAATTGACAGAGATACGCAGG
>CAMOHF010000015.1 GCA_946614685.1 uncultured Clostridia bacterium
GATCTCATTCTCATGGTGCGGGAAGATCAGGTCCTGTCCGCCGGCGTGGATATCGATCACGTCACCGATATACTTCTTGGACATGCAGGAGCACTCAAGATGCCAGCCGGGACGGCCCTCACTCCAGGGGGACTTCCAGAAGGGCTCTCCCTCCTTCTTCGGCTTCCAGAGCACGAAATCCAGTGGATCTTCCTTCTCATCCTCTCCGGATACCTTCAAGGCGTGTGCCTCGGCTCTGTGGCCGGACTCCAGGTCGTCAATGTTCTTATGGGAAAGTTTTCCGTAGTCGGGAAAGCTTCTTGTTCTGAAATAGACCGTGCCGTTTACCTCGTAGGCATGTCCCTTGTCGATCAGTGTCTTCACAAGCTCGATCATATCGGGGATTTCCTTGGTTGCCTGGGGATGCACCGTAGCGGGACGCACAGAAAGTCCTTCCATATCCTTCTTGCACTCGGCGATATAACGCTCGGAGATCTCCTCGGCGGGTACACCCTCCTCGTTCGCTCTCTTGATGATCTTGTCATCCACATCCGTGAAATTGGAGACAAAATTCACCTCATAGCCCTTGTGCTCCAAATATCTTCTCAGAGTGTCAAACACGATCATCGGGCGCGCGTTTCCGATGTGAATAAAGTCATAAACCGTAGGGCCGCACACGTAAATTCCCACCTTGCCCTCGTTGATCGGATGAAACTCCTCTTTCCTTCTTGTAAGCGTATTGTAAATCTTCATATCAAACAAACCTCTTTATCATAGTTTTTCGGTTCTTTTCAACACTCAAGTATATTAGCATAATATAGGAAATTTGTCATCAGAATAAAATTTATACTTCCATCGACTGTAAGATGTGTTATAATGCAAAACAGTATGGTTATTTTTAAATACATTAAGGAGGATTGTCTATGTCACAGAGAACAGACATCAAAAAAATTCTTATCATCGGTTCCGGCCCGATCATCATCGGACAGGCTTGTGAGTTCGACTATTCCGGTACTCAGGCCTGCAAGGCGCTCCGCAAATTAGGCTACGAGATCGTCCTTGTGAACTCCAATCCCGCGACCATCATGACCGATCCTGAGATGGCAGATGTAACCTACATCGAGCCCTTAAATGTACATCGTCTCGAGGAGATCATCGCCAAGGAAAGACCGGATGCGCTGCTCCCCAACTTAGGTGGTCAGAGCGGATTAAATCTCTGTGCTGAGTTATCTCAGGCAGGCATCCTCGACAAATATAATGTAAAGGTTATCGGCGTGCAGGTGGATGCCATCGAGCGCGGCGAGGACCGTATCGAATTCAAGAACGCCATGAACAAACTCGGCATCGAGATGGCAAGAAGTGAAGTTGCCTACACTGTTGACGAGGCACTCGCCATTGCCGATAAATTAGGCTACCCTGTCGTACTTCGTCCCGCTTACACCATGGGCGGTGCCGGCGGCGGTCTCGTATACAACAAGGACGAGCTTTCCACCGTATGCGCAAGAGGTCTTCAGGCTTCTCTCGTAGGCCAGGTTTTGGTTGAGGAGTCCGTAACAGGTTGGGAAGAACTCGAGCTCGAGGTTGTCCGTGACAAGGACGGCAACATGATCACCGTATGCTTCATCGAGAATGTCGATCCGATGGGTGTACACACCGGTGATTCCTACTGTACCGCTCCCATGCTCACCATCTCCGAGGAGGTTCAGAAGCGTCTTCAGGAGCAGGCTTATAAGATCGTCGAGTCCATCGAAGTGATCGGTGGTACCAACGTACAGTTCGCACATGATCCCGTATCCGATCGTATCGTCGTGATTGAGATCAACCCCCGTACATCAAGATCCTCCGCACTTGCATCCAAGGCAACCGGTTTCCCCATTGCCCTTGTATCCGCGATGCTCGCTGCCGGTCTCACACTTTCCGAGATTCCCTGCGGCAAGTACGGCACGCTTGATAAGTACGTACCCGACGGCGATTATGTCGTGATCAAATTTGCAAGATGGGCCTTTGAGAAGTTCAAGGGCGTTGAGGATAAGCTCGGTACCCAGATGCGCGCAGTCGGCGAGGTTATGAGTATCGGTAAGAATTATAAGGAAGCTTTCCAGAAGGCAATCCGCTCTCTCGAGAAGGGCAGATACGGCCTCGGCTATGTAAAGAATTTCAACGAGATGTCCAAGGAAGATCTCTTAAAGGCGTTGATCACACCGTCAAGCGAGCGCCACTTCATGATGTATGAGGCTATCAGAAAGGGTGCAACCGTAGACGAGCTCCACGAGATCACCAAGGTGAAGAAGTACTTCATCGAGCAGATGAAGGAACTCGTAGACGAGGAAGAAGCACTTGCAGCACACAAGGGTAGCCTTCCCTCCGATGAGGCGCTGACACAGGCGAAGAAGGACGGTTTCTCCGATAAGTATTTAAGCCAGATACTTGAGATCTCCGAGGATGAGATCAGAAACCGCAGAGAGGCCATCGGCGTGGTTGAGACCTGGGATCAGGTACATGTTTCCGGAACCGAGAACTCCTCTTACTTCTACTCAACCTACAATGCACCGGACAACAATCCCGTGAACCCTGACACCAAGAAGATCATGATCCTTGGCGGCGGCCCGAACCGTATCGGACAGGGTATCGAATTTGATTACTGCTGTGTACATGCTGCACAGTCCTTAAAGAAGCTCGGCTTCGAGACCATCATTGTAAACTGTAACCCCGAGACGGTATCCACCGACTACGATACATCCGACAAACTCTACTTCGAGCCTCTGACACTTGAGGATGTACTCTCCATCTACAAAAAGGAGAAGCCCATCGGCGTCATCGCACAGTTCGGTGGTCAGACACCTCTGAATCTGGCTGCTGACCTTGAGAAGAACGGCGTAAAGATCCTCGGTACCGCTCCCTCCGTCATCGATCTCGCAGAGGATCGTGACCTCTTCAGAGCCATGATGGATAAGCTCGAGATTCCCATGCCCGAGTCAGGTATGGCTACTACCGTAGACGAAGCCATCAGCATCGCAACCAAGATCGGTTATCCCGTTATGGTTCGTCCTTCCTACGTACTCGGCGGACGTGGTATGGAAGTTGTCTACGATGACGACCAGATGACAGAATACATGAATGCGGCAGTCGGCGTAACACCCGATCGTCCCATCCTGATCGACCGTTTCCTGCACCACGCAACAGAGTGTGAGGCGGATGCGATCGCAGACGGAACACACGCTTATGTTCCCGCTGTTATGGAGCACATCGAGCTTGCCGGTATCCACTCCGGTGACTCCGCATGTATCCTTCCTTCCAAGCACATTTCCGAGGAGAACCTTGCAACCATCAAGGAATACACCAGAAAGATCGCTGAGGAGATGCATGTTGTCGGCCTTATGAATATGCAGTATGCGATCGAGGATGGCAAGGTATTCGTACTTGAAGCCAATCCCCGTGCATCCCGTACGGTACCTCTCGTATCCAAGGTCTGCGGTATCCGCATGGTACCCCTTGCGATCGAGGTAATCACAGGCGAGCTTACCGGCAAGCCTTCTCCCGTACCTACATTAAAGGAGAGACAGATTCCTTACTACGGTGTCAAGGAAGCAGTCTTCCCCTTCAATATGTTCCCGGAGGTAGACCCGATCTTAGGACCCGAGATGCGTTCCACAGGTGAGGTACTCGGACTCTCCCGTTCTGCCGGCGGTGCTTACTACAAGGCAGCCGAGGCAACCAAGTCCACCATTCCTCTCGAGGGCACAGTTCTTATCTCCGTCAACCGTCAGGATAAGCCCGAGGTTGCAGAGGTTGCCAAGATCCTTTACGAGAACGGCTTCAAGATCATGGCTACGGGAACCACCTGTGATCTGATCAACGAAGCAGGCATCCCCGCAGAGAAGGTAAAGAAACTCTACGAAGGACGTCCGAACATCCTTGATCACATCAGCAACGGTGAGATCCAGCTGATCATCAACACTCCCATCGGCAAGGACAGCGCCAATGACGACAGCTACTTAAGAAAGGCTGCCATCAAGAACAAGATTCCTTACATCACCACGATGGCTGCAGGAAAGGCCGCTGCCGAGGGTATCGATCATATGAGAAAGCGTCACACCGGCGAGATTCATTCTCTTCAGGAGTGGCATAAAGAAATTAAAGAAATCTAAGAGACATGCTCGAATAAATAATGGACCGCGGAAACGCGGTCCATTTTTCGCCCCTCGAGAACCTTCGGTTCTCTCGGTGACCTTTCTCGTGATATAAACAGGAGCAGACAGCTATGCCGTCTGCTCCTGTTTGCATCACTCGTTATTCGAGCATGTTTCGTATCTCCTGCATCTTATAATCCACGGACGTGATAGTGTCCGCGCATTTCTTGAGCTCCTTGGCGATGAGCTCGGGATGCTTTAAGTTGTCCTTCTTGTACTTTAGTTTGTGATCAAGACTTGCCCAGAAGTCCATCGCGATGGTTCTAAACTGAACCTCAACCTTCATGTACTTCTTTCCCGTTGTAAGGAAGATCGGGATCTCCACGATCAGATGAAGGCTTCTGTATCCGTTGCTCTTCGGCTTACGAATATAATCCTTCACCTCGATCACCGTGATGTCATCCTGCTTCGCAAGCAGGTCCGATACTGCATAGATATCCTCCGGGAACGAACAGATCACGCGGATACCCGCAATATCTGTCAGATTCTCTTCGATATTCTCGATGGTAAAATCGAGTCCTTTTTTTCGAAGCTTGCCGATGATGCTGATCGGTTTCTTGAGTCTGCTCTTGATTGATTCGAACGGATTTCGGTTATGCTGCAATGCGAACTCCGAATTTAAGACCTTGAGCTTGGTTTCGATCTCCATCAAGGCACATTCGTAGTTCATCATCATATCCAGGAAGGGCTGCATATTGTCGAGCATCTCTTCCGGGTTTTCCGACTGCATCAGCAGCTCCATGCTTACGTCTGAAACTGCACTCATAGTTATTCACCCCATACATTCATATTTTGTATAACTGTCAGATCGTGGTCTCGCTCTCGGAAAACTCCTCGATCTTTTCTTCCACCGCTTCTTCCTCCGGTGTCTTCACCTTACCTCGGATGCTGCCGACCTTGTCCACAACCTCCGGCACCATATCTAAAATCTTGGAAATGGTATCCTGCCCCTTCACGGAAACCATCTTCGCTCTGCCGTTTTGGATCACAAGCACCGCCGAAGGGCTCATCTTTCCCCCCATACCTCCGGTGGCTGAATTCTTGCTGCCGTTTCTTGCAGAACATCCTGCCGCGATTCCGAAATTGA
The DNA here is from genome assembly GCA_946614685.1 of uncultured Clostridia bacterium. GTDB lineage: Bacteria > Bacillota > Clostridia > Lachnospirales > Lachnospiraceae > Coprococcus_C. Next base: position 5,257 of record CAMOHF010000015.1, read on the forward strand.
CATCCACAAGCGGCACAATGATGGTATCTCCGACGTAGGCCGGCTCTCCCACAACTGTCTTGGTGCTCATCAGGGAATCCATCCCCTTAAACAGTGAACCGATTGTATCGTTGATGTTGTTTGCCATGGTGTTCCTCCTCATATAATATGTAATGGCACGATTAATCCCTTTATGCGTCGCCCTTCAGCTTTCGTGCTGCGAGCAGCGTCTTCCACAATTGTATATTCAAAACGATCCTGAAAATGTATCCCAGAACGATATGCCCCCGAAGATGCAGGTCCATATCCATCACTCTCTCGTGAAACTCGGGTTCGAGATACATCTTGCTTCCATGCATACACGGGAGCAGGGATAAGTATCCCGTCACGGTACCCGTGGTATAAGCATCCTCAAATCCGTAGTGAAGATGCCCCTTCGCCTTTCTCGGTGCGATATGCCGCACCACACTCTTTAGGTACCTCGGCAGATACGCCTTGGTCTTTTCCGTGCAAGCCAGATTCCAGAAGATACCGAATCTGGTGATCAGCCTATCGAACCTGGCGTACTTGTCTTCCGCCTTATCCGCAAGCTCCTCCGCGGTTTCAAACAGCTTCTCGAAGAAGCTTAGGATCTTCTCGCCGATCTTTTCAAATTTGTCTATCAGTTTCGACACGATACCGGCGATCCATGTCACCTGCTGCTCATGTCTTTCGTCATGATCAATATCGTAGACGGAATCAAGCAATTCCGTTGAATCTTCGTCCACAGTCGCTTCCGGTACGTCACCGTAGGAAATCTCCGGCGTCGGAAGTGCACTTTCGTCCGCTGTTTCGGAGATCGTCTCCGCCATCTGACCGAGCGTATCCGCAAAGCCCGTTTCTCCCGAAGCCTCCGGCGTCACACTCTCTTCAACCTGTGCTTCCGCGGATTCCTCATCCGCTTCCGTAATAGCTTCGTAATCATCCGGAAGCGTATCCGTTACAGGGTCGGGCACCTTTCTGCGGCGTCTGCCGAGGGGAATGCCCAGAATGCGCAGCCTGTTGTTCATGTCACCGCTTAGCTGATCGTAGGTGAACGTCATGGACACGATCAGGTAGCGGATCTTCGCTCTGACCTTCGCCTTCCCGTCATAAGACACATCTGCCTTGTAATGGATCGGCGCGAGAAGCACGATGGCAAGCAGAAGCAATGCAAGTCCGAGAAGCCCCAGAATGATCCACAATATGATCTTAAGAACGAGGAGTATGATGTGAAGCATCTTTCTTCTTTCCTCCGTCCGCAAAGAACTCTTTCACTGAGAGTTTATCCCCCGTGGCATCATAGACATCCTGGATCATCTCCTCCACCAGCAAGAAGGCGCTCTCCTCATCCGGTGCAAGTCCGACCACGGTGATATCCTCCCTGTACCCGTCGTAAAACTTATGCAGAAGCTTGCCGTACTCGTAGATCTCGAGCAGTCCGTGCTCGAGGATCGGCAGGGTGACCACATAAAGCTTCTTCACAGGCTGATCTTCGGATATATTCGGGATCATTTTCGCAAGCTTTCGCTTGCTGATCCCGTAAGTATAATAAGCATCTGATATCTTCATCTATGCCGTTTCGTCCTCTATGATCTCTTCAATCAGTTTCGCCGTGGCGGAAAGCTCCGCACGGTCCGAGCATGAGCCAAGAACATAGTCAAAGTAGTCCTTGATCTCCTGCGTTGTATTAAGGAATATGGGCATGGCGGAAAGAATCTTCGCCATCACGCTTCGATTGACCTGCTTTGTATGTGCGGCAAAAAGAGCACCGAACTCATCAACCAGTTTCTTTCTTACCGCCTCGATATAATCATGATCACAGGGGATCGACTTTGCATCCGACGTGTCGTCAAGTGCCACAAAGAGGCTGGTGGAAAGCAGCTTGGTGATCTTGGAAAGTGACTGCATATTGGCAAGCAATCCGAGCTGCTCGATCACATCCCTGTGACCGGTGTACATCTCATCAAAGACGGATTCGAGGATCATGATCTCCTCATAAATCTCCTCCTGTACACCCTCGATGGTCATAAACTGATCCATCAGGTCTTCGGATACCGCATCCATATCATCCGCTGCGATCGTCTTTCGAAGGATCTCTATAGCAGCGGCATATCCCGCACCGGACTTTGCTGCCTCTGCTGCCACATCCTTGGTAAGAAGGATGACATAAACATCATTGATGATCTCCTGCAGGAGCATAAACCTTGATACTTCTTCCTTGATCAAAAGACCCGCATCCGTCATACGCGTGGCAAGGTCGTCAAAACCGTGTTCGGAGATTTCCTTGTAATCTGCCTGTTCAAGGTCCTCATACAAGGTGTAAAGATCCGGATAGTAATCCTTAAATCCCTCGGGCTTGGTGATCAGAACCGTCATCCTCAGCATATCGGCAAATGCATCTACGGACGAAGTCTCTCCGCCCTGATAGATGTTTAATGTATTCCCGAGGATATCGTAGAATTTATTCTTGGTCATCCTGACGGGAAGCTGTCCCATCAGAAGCTGAAGCTTGCTGTTTATCACAACCGTATCCTTCTCGGAGAATACGTAACGGTACATCCTCGCGGAAAGCGCCTCCGTATCCACGTCAGCGGCACCGCCCTTGATATCTTCCTCAATACGATTTAAAACGTACTCGTACATCTGAAGCGCATCCGTGTATGCGGTAAGAACCTGCATGCGCTTCTCCGAAGATGTGCGCAGACGGTCGATTACGGAAAGTGCGTCCTCCGTCACGGAAGATCCTTCAAGCAGGTATACGGAAAGAAGTTCGGTGATCGTCTTTAAGGCTTCATCCGCGGTCTCGTGTCCGCTTTCGCTTTCGGCTGCGATCTCCTTCGCCGTGTAGTAGTTCATGGATGCCCGAACCGTTGCGTAGGTATGATACAGTTCGGACAGGGTGTTGCTGTAAACTGGAAGCTTGATATCAAGGTCCTCTCCTCTTAAGAGGTCGGAAACCAGAATCTTGCTTTTCTTTTTCATCTGTCAATTCCTCCGGGTCTTACTTTACATGCTCATGCGTATAGAGGTGATCCATACAGTATTCATAATTGCCGTTGCACTTGGAGCAGAATCTGAACTCAAGCATGGGGTTGTCCTTCTCGCTTCTGCCGCAGATCGCACACTTGTGCTTGGTAATGGTGGTCGGGAAGGGAATCGGTTCCCCTGCTCCCTTCGGTGTGTTCCGTCTCGCCGCAGTCTTTCGCTTGATCTGATCGGTCTTATGTTTCATGTAGATGCGCACATGTCCGGGCTTGTACTTTTTCATGGCAAATACCAGGATCAGCCATACGCCCACAACTGCAAGGATGGTCACACGTCCGTGGATCGGGCATCTGTAGAACTCGTACGCCAGCCAGATCAGATCGATGTAGGCAATGTACTTCGCCTTCATGGGGATCACGAAGAATACGAGCATAATGGACTCGCTGTATATAAGCGCAAATCCAAGGAAGATGGTGTACATCAGGAAGTACGTCATCAGTATGGTACCGCGCATATAATCATACATCACGAAAAAGTCCATATCTTCCGGGGCAAGTCCCGCAACATTCTGTGCGTAAAAGATCGCACCCGTGATCAGATTCACGATGAAGATTGCAAACATCGTACCGAAAATATACATATTGTACATGAAGGTACCGATGGCGCGCTCGATGGACCTGCCGAGCATGGCGTAGATTACAAGCATCAAGAGCGTGAAGTAATCAAAATCGCCCGGCGGCGTGAAAATCCATGTGATAAGTCTCCAGAATTCATGTCTTCCGAAGATGGCCGTCGGAGAAAACATCATCATTTCGCTTACGTTCGGGGCTGCAAAAGAGACCAGATAACTGAAGCCGAAAATGGCTATGGTAATGATCGGTAGATTGGGGATAGCAAATTTGCCGAATTTTTCTTCAAGCTTGTATAATAGTTTCAAATCGTTTCACCTGTAATCATAGAATCTACCCCACAACGGGGCGCAATAATACACGTATATTATACTCTATCCGCCTAATAATTACAAGTTTTCTGCCTTTCTTATTGAAATGCGAAATCATTTCTTATATAATGTGCAACGAGTGTACATATTCATGAGCATATTTATCAGGAGGACGGCGAAGGCCGGTTTTTTATGAAACGATTAGGTATTGATATCGGATCCACAACTGTGAAGGTTGCTGTGATCGATGAAGAACACAAGATTCTGTTTTCCGAGTACAAGCGTCACTTTGCGAACATCAAAGAGACCTTAAAAGAACTTCTTACACACGCAGAAAGCGAGATTACGGACGTCACGGTGGCTCCCACCATCACGGGTTCCGGCGGTCTTGCGCTCGCCGAAGTCATCGGCGTACCCTTCGAGCAGGAAGTGGTCTGCGTATCGGACGCCTTAAAGGACTACGCTCCCCAGACCAACGTAGCGATCGAGCTCGGCGGTGAGGATGCGAAGATCATCTATTTTTCCAATGTCATTGAACAGCGTATGAATTCGGTCTGTGCCGGCGGCACAGGCTCCTTTATCGACCAGATGGCAAGTCTTCTTAAAACGGATGCCGCAGGTCTTAACGAGTACGCCAAAACCTATGACACCATCTACCCGATTGCCGCGCGATGCGGTGTATTTGCCAAGACGGATATCCAGCCTCTGATCAACGAGGGTGCGACCAAGGAAAACTTTGCTGCATCCATCTTTCAGGCTGTCGTAAATCAGACCATCAGCGGTCTCGCCTGCGGTAAGCCCATCCGCGGCAATGTCGCATTTCTGGGCGGACCCTTACATTTCCTCGATCAGCTTCGTGAGTCCTTTATCAGAACCTTGGAGCTTAAGGACGATGCCATCATCGCGCCCGCACACTCTCATCTCTTTGCGGCTGTCGGTGCTGCCCTGGCTGCCAAGCCGGAGATCACCTTCTCCTTAAGCGAGCTTTCTGCCAAGCTCACACCCGAACTTCAGGTGGCGCACGCAGTCGACAGACTCGACCCGCTCTTTGCAGATCAGGCCGCATACGATGCTTTCCTCGAGAAGCAGGCGAAGTATAAGATCAGACGCCGTGACCTTTCTACCTACACAGGCAAATGCTTCCTCGGTGTGGACGCAGGTTCCACAACCACCAAGGTTGCCCTTGTGGGTGAGGACGGCTCTCTTTTATATGACTTTTATTCAAGCAACAACGGAAGCCCTTTAAAGACCACCCTTCGCGCCATGAAGGACATCTTCTCCAAGCTTCCCGCAGGCGCTACCATTGCCTCCGGCTGTTCCACCGGCTACGGTGAGGCTTTGATCAAGTCTGCCCTGATGCTTGACTACGGCGAGGTTGAAACCATCGCACACTACACTGCCGCTGCCTTCTTTGAGCCCGATGTGGACTGTATTTTGGATATCGGCGGTCAGGACATGAAGTGTATCAAGATCCGCAACAAGGTCG
>CAMOHF010000016.1 GCA_946614685.1 uncultured Clostridia bacterium
CGCGATCCTCGGTATGGACGAGTTGTCCGACAGAGACAAGAAGACAGTCAACCGCGCCAGAAAGATCCAGAGATTCCTGTCCCAGCCGATGTACGTGGCAGAGAAGTTTACCGGCACGCCGGGCGTGTTCGTACCGCTTTCCGAGACAATCCGCGGATTCGATGCCATCCTGTCCGGCGAGTGCGATGATATGCCCGAGGCAGCATTCTTCAGCGTCGGAACATTGGATGACGCCAAAGAAAAAGCAGAGAAGATCCAAAAGGGTGAAGCTTAATGCATACATTCAAGACGAGAATCTATCAGGCGGACCGCACCTTTTTCGAGGGTGAACTCGAGAGCATCGTGGTCCCTACCACGGACGGCATGTACGGAGTGCTGGCCGACCACAGAAATGTAGTCGTGGCCATCGTCCCGGGGGAGATGCATTATTCGGAGTCGGGTAAGAACCCGGTTTACGTTCATGTATCCGAGGGGATGCTGCGCGTGGAAAAGGGAGAAGTCCTGATCCTGGTTACGCTTGCGGAGTATCCGGATGAGGTTGAGGAGAACCGACGCAAGGAAAGGGAAGAGGATCTGCGCGAGCAGGAGATGCAGAAGAGAAGTCTCCAGGAGTACTATGAGGCAGAGATGACACTGCAGCGTGCAGTGACGGGCCTTCGTCATCAGAGCGTGCAGCAGGAGATGACCGAGGATCCGAACAACAGGATAGAGTAATGGTAAGCGGAACGAATAATAAACTATATCTGTTTCTGATTTTTCTTGTGCTGATTCTGCTGTTCGGCGGCTGTAAAAAGAAGTCCTCCGAGCCTGTGACAGAAGGACCCCTGATCAGGATATCCTACGCCGAAAAGGGAGACGGGATCGATCAGCTTGCGAGATATACGGTGAATATCGAGGTAGACTGTGACGGCAACGTCCGGATCTACGCGGATCAGTTTGAAAAGTGGATGTCGGAGACAGCCTGTCCCGAGGACGCCTATCAGCTTGAACCCTCCGAGATGAAAGAACTTCGCAGCAAGGTGGACGAAGCACCTTACGGTAAGCTCCGAAGCGATATGGGCAATCGTGATCAGACCGAGGGCATCTTTAAGACCGTGACGGTATTCATGAAAGACGGAGAGCATACATACAGCGGCCTTAATCCCAGCAACAGAAACTTTCTTTTCCTGTATGATGCGGTCTACAACGTCACAAAGGAGCGTGCATTTACCTATGTGAGCTCAGTGAACGATATGCAGCAGAAGGCGAAGAAGGCGGTCGAACAGGCGCAGATTCACGTGATCTGCAACGCGGACGAACTCCTTTTTTCCGAAGACAAGATCAAGGCGGTCTATCTGATCCCGCCGCAGGGAGAGGAACCGGAAGGCGAGGTACCGCCCGAGGATGCGATCCCGGCAGCGAAGACGGAGTGGACCGGAAATCTCACCGATGAGTACTACGGGGCGATGCTTCTTACCGATGAGGGCGTTGCCGCCATGGCGGACTATTCGTCGGGAGCCTCCGAGGAGTTCCCGGTCAGCCTGCAGCTTTACATCGGCACGCAGTTTCTGATCAGCTTCAAGGCGGACACAACCGTAGAGAAGAATCTGATCTACTTCGAGCACAGCACGAACAAAGAACAGGTGGAGGGAGATGTGGAAGCGCTTAAAAAGGCGCTTCGTTAAAGGTTGACATTTCCGAAAAACTGTATAAAATACATATAGTTATGTATGGAGGACAGATATGAGCAGCTTAAATGCGATCATTATGGCGGCAGGCAAGGGCACACGTATGCATTCCGATCTGCCGAAATGTATCCACAGAGTGGCCGGTGAACCGATGGTTCATCATGTGATCAAGGCAGCGAAGGAAGCGGGCGCTTTTGATTGCTGCGTGGTGATCGGCTACAAGGGAAACGAAGTGAAAAATGCGATCTACGATGTGGTGGATTTTGCGGAGCAGGAGGAGCAGCTCGGTACCGGTCATGCGGTAATGTGTGCCGAGAAATTCCTGACCGGAAGCGGCGACACGCTGATTCTCTGCGGCGATACCCCGCTTATTACAGGAGCTACGCTGACGGAACTTGTGGAGAAACACAAGAGAGAGTCCAACGGTGTGACGGTGCTTTCGGCGATCCTTCCGGATGCCACCGGCTACGGCAGGATCATCAGAGATGCGGCCGGCACATTTACCAAGATTGTGGAACAAAAGGATGCCACCGAAGAGGAGAAGGCAGTGACCGAGATCAATTCCGGCATGTATGTCTTTAACACGGAGGCCTTAAAGGCATCGCTTGCACTGCTTCAGAGCGACAATGCTGCGGGAGAGTACTACCTTACGGATACCATCGCCTTTATCAAACGTGCGGGACTTAAGGTGGCTGCAATGCCGCTTTCCGGAGACCGGATCAATGAGATTCGCGGTGTGAATACCCTTGAGCAGCTTGCGGAAGCGGAAGAGATCATGCTCGCGAGAAAGGCGGCAGAAGCATGAAGCTGATCGTCGGTCTCGGCAATCCCGGTGAAAAGTACGCAGGTACCCGCCACAATATCGGATTTTCCGTGATCGTGAACCTTGCGGACAGATACAACGTCGGGATGTCCGAATCCAAACAAAAGGCGGCAGTCGGCAAATGCGTGATCGACGGGGAGAAGGTTCTTCTTGCGATGCCGCAGACTTATATGAACTTAAGCGGTGACAGTGTGCGCGCACTGGCGGACTACTATCACCTGAAACCTGAGGAGATCCTGGTCGTCTACGATGATATCAATCTGGACGTGGGGAAACTCCGTATGCGCGCCGGAGGCAGTGCCGGCGGACACAACGGCATGAAGGACATCATCGCGAAGCTCGGCACACAGGACTATCCGAGACTCAGACTGGGCGTGGGCGCCAAGCCTTCCGGTATGGATCTTGCGGATTATGTGCTCGGGAGATTTCCGAAGGATGAACTTCCGCTTGTACGCGAGACAGTGGATCGCGCGGCGGATGCCGTAGAATGCTTTATCAAAGAAGATGTCGAGACGGCGATGAACCGTTTCAACGGATAAACAGGAGGTGCAGTTTGCAGGCACTGTTTGATGCGCTTGCAGATTCGGAAAGCTTCCGACAGATCAGGGATGCGATCGGAGAGGATCGTTATCCGTATCACGTGTGGGGCGTTGATCTAAAGACCATTCCCCTTCTTGCCCGGGCTTTCTCCGGGGAGGAGCGCACGAGACTGATCGTGACCTACGACGAAAAACGAGGCAGAGAGCTGCTGGACGGGGTGCGTTTTTTTGACAGGGAGAGTTATTATTATCCCGCAAAAGACGCCCTGTTTTATTATGCGGATATCCACAGCAATGCCACGGTCAAAAGCCGTATGGAGATCTTTCGGAAACTGGCGGAGAAAGAACCTGTCACCGTGATCACAACGGTGGAAGGCCTGATGGATCTGATCCCGCCCATTACGGAGATCACCGGCCACAGAAAGACGATTTCCGTCGGGGATACGCTTTCCAGAGACGAATTTGCACGCTATATGACAACACTTGGATATGAGAAGACCACGATGGTGGAACTTCCCGGGCAGTTTTCCATAAGAGGAGATATCGTTGATATCTACCCGCTTACGGAAGAGTGCCCTTATCGTGTTTCCCTGTGGGGAGATGACATCGAGACGATCCGAAGTTTTGATGCGGAAAGCCAGCGCTCCATTATGGACGTGGATACCCTTGTGATCTACCCGTCCTGCGAGATGGTGCTGGATGAAAAGCGGATCGATCACGGTATCAGAAAGATCGATTTCGAATTCGAAAAGCAGAAGAAAGTCCTCGAGAAGGAGTTTCGGACGGAGCAGAAGGCGAGACTTACCAAGACGGTTTCCGCTGCAAAAGAAGAACTCGCCGAGTTTAACTCCACCATGGGCTTGGACAGCATGGTCCGGTTTTTCTACGATGACACGGTAAGCTTCCTGGACTATTTTCCGGAGGATGTCGCTGTCTTTATCGATGACCCGGAACGCGTGATGCGCAGGGCCGGAAGTTATGAGGAAGAGTTTAAGACCTCGATGGAGGGAAGGCTTTCGGGCGGTTATATTCTTCCGACGCAGGCGGAGGTCTTAACGGGTGCCCGCAAGATCGTGAAGCGTCTTTCCGAGAGACAGACCATCCTTTTCTCGGATCTATATAAGAAGGAACCTGCATGGAAGGAACAGGGCAATACCTGTATCGAAACCAGGGATACCTCGGACTATCACAATTCCTTCGAAACGCTGGTAGATGATATAGCGGCCTGGAAGAAAAAGCAGTTCAAGGTGGTTATTGTGTCTCCTTCCGCCACAAGAGGAAAGCGCCTTGCGGCAAATTTGCGGGAGCGGGAGATCGAGTCGCACTTCTCGGAGGATCGTTTCCATAGGATGAAGCCCGGCGAGGTGATGGTTACACTGGGCAGGATCGACAAAGGTTATGTGCTTCCGGATGCGGGGCTTGCTGTGATCTCCGAGGGTGACATTTTCACCGCAAGAGAGATCTCAAAAGGAAGAAAACGCCCGCGTTACGAGGGCGGAGACAGGATCGCCAGCTTCTCGGATATTGTGGTGGGTGACTATGTCGTGCACAGAAACCACGGCATCGGTATCTATCAGGGTATCGAGAAGGTTGAGACGGAAGGCAGGCTGAAGGACTATATCACCATCGAGTACGCCAAGGGAAGCAAGCTTTTTATCCCCGTAGATCAGCTCGATATGATCGGCAAACTGTCCGGCAAGGACGGGGCCAAGCCCAAGCTTTCGAGACTCGGAGGCGGTGAGTGGGAGAAGACCCGACAGCGCGTCAAGGGACATGTGGCGGACATTGCGGAGGAACTTGTGGAACTCTACGCCCTGCGCGAAACGATGAATGGTTTCGCCTACTCTCCGGATACGGCATGGCAGAGGGAGTTTGAAGAACTCTTCCCTTACGAGGAGACACCGGATCAGGAGCAGGCCATCCGCGATACCAAGCGGGATATGGAATCCGGCAAGATCATGGATCGACTGATCTGCGGAGACGTGGGATTCGGCAAGACAGAGGTGGCCATCCGTGCGGCGTTTAAAGCCGTACAGGACAATCGCCAGGTGCTCTATCTCGTGCCGACCACCATCCTTGCGGAACAGCATTACAATACATTTACCGAGCGTATGAAGGATTTCCCGGTGAACATCCGGATGCTTTCGCGCTTTTGTACGCCGAAGGAAGTCAAGGAAACGCTGGAACTTTTGAAGAACGGCATGGCGGATATCGTGATCGGTACGCACAGGCTGCTTTCCAAAGACGTGGAATGCAAGAATCTGGGACTTCTGATCATTGACGAGGAGCAACGCTTCGGCGTGAAGCACAAGGAACAGATCAAGCAGCTAAAAAAGACGGTGGATGTCCTGACACTCACGGCGACACCGATCCCGAGAACCCTGCATATGAGCCTGGTGGGACTTCGTGACATCAGTCTACTGTCGGAACCTCCGGTGGACAGACTTCCCATCCAGACCTTTGTCATGGAGTACGACATCGAGTTCGTGAAGGAAGCGATCAACAGAGAACTTTCCCGCGGCGGTCAGGTTTTCTATGTATATAACCGCGTGAATACCATTGCGGATATCACGGCGGAACTCTCGCGTGTCCTGCCGGATGCAAGGATTTCCTTCGCTCACGGCAAGATGAACGAGCGCGAGCTTGAGGAAGTGATGCGCGCCTTTTTGCGCAAGGAGATCGACGTGCTGGTTTCCACGACCATCATTGAGACGGGACTGGATATCGCCAACGTCAACACCATGATCGTCCACGATGCGGACCGTTTCGGCCTGTCTCAGCTCTACCAGCTGCGCGGGCGTGTGGGAAGGTCCAACCGTGCGGCCTATGCCTTCCTGATGTACAAGCGGGACAAGCTGCTTGCGGAGGTTGCCGAGAAACGACTGGCAGCCATCAGGGAGTTTACAGATCTCGGCTCAGGATATAAAATATCCATGAGAGATCTGGAGATCCGCGGTGCGGGCAACCTCCTCGGACAGGAACAGTCGGGAAACATCGAAGCGGTGGGATACGATCTCTACTGCAAGATGCTTTCCGATGCGATCAAGCGACTGTCCGGCACGGTGGTGGAACGGGAGTTTACGACAAGTGTCGAACTTCCGCTCGATGCGTACATTCCGGATGATTACGTAAAGAACGAATTCGTGAAACTTGACCTTTACAAGAGAATCTCAAAGATCGAGGATCCGGAGGAGAAGGATCTCTTGGTCGAGGAGGCGAAGGACCGTTTCGGAACGCCGCCGAAGGAGTTTATGCGGTTACTTTCCGTGGCTGTTTTAAAAGCCAAGGCACATAAGGCGTATATGACAGATCTCAAATACGTTTCCGGCGAGGTGCGGATGGCGATGCTTGCCGATGCGCCGGTGATGACGGAGCGGATCGGAGAACTGCTCATCAGGCATCAGGGAGAGATCAAGCTCCTGTCGGGAAATCAGTCGGGTTTCTCGGTGAAAGTCTCAAAGACCTTGCAGGATGAACTGATCTCCAAGACGGAGGAAGCAATCGAAGCGATAGGAAGTTTGATCCGGGAGGATACAAATGAAACGGATACATAGAATCATGGCTGTGGTCTGTATGGCGGCTCTGCTGCTTACGACGGGCTGCGGCAAGAAACATAACGATACCGGAGTTCTTCCGGAGGAGCATACGGTGGTCTTTCGTTACGGAGATATGGCGGTCACCAAGGGTGAGGTTTACATCTACGTCAACACCGTGAAGGAACGCTACGAAAAGCAGTACGGCAAGGACGTCTGGAACAGGATGCTCGAGGAAGAGGAAGAAGAGGTTACCGCGGAAGAACTCGTCCGCAAGAAGGTGGTCGAGGAAATCGTCCACGTCAAGACCATGAACGCGCATGCAGACGAATACGGCATCAGGCTTACATCTGCCGAACAGGAGGATATCAACACCCGGGCACAGGATTTTTATGACGGGCTGACGGAGGAAGACCGGCAGCAGATGGAACTTTCTTTGGAGAAGATCCTGCAGGTCTACCGCGAGAATGTGATCGCCACAAAGGTGGAGGATGCATTGCTTTCCGACCAGCCGGTAGAGATCTCCAGCGAGGAAGCGCGGATGACAACATTCTACGATCTGTACTTCCCCTGCTACAATATTGATGAGAACGGCAATGTCACACCATACGAGGATGATGCAAAGCGGATCCAGTATGATCATGCGCTCGAAGCCTGCAGTACGCTTTCCAACAATCAGTATGATGCGGAAGAAGATGCGGATATGCCGAAGAATGCGGAGGAAATTGCACAGTACTATCAGCTGACGGATGCCGGAAAGAAGACGATGACACCGGAAGAGATCCGGGATACCTACGGGCAGGATGTGTACGACCTGCTTTACACCATGGAGAACGGCAGCTACTCCAAGGTGATCGAAACAGAGTACGGATATCACGTATTTGTGATGATCGAACTTACGGACCAGAAAGCCACGGAAGCCAGAAAGACGGAGATGCGTCAGGCGGCCGTCGAAGAGCGTGTGGGTGAGATCTTAGACCTGTGGAAACAGGGGATCGACGAAAAATTCACCTATCCAGATTCCGTGAATATGGAGATTTACAGAAGCATCCCCATCAGATAGGCAAAAAAATATGAGTCCCGAACGGGACTCATATTTTTTATGCTCTATTGTGCTTCTGCATCTGTCGGAGAAGTTTTGGATCCGTTATCCACCAGGAACTGTGCAACCTTTTCTGCCAGTGCGTAGTAGAGAAGATCTTCGTCCGTGTAGTACTTCTTGATCTCATCCTTGTCGGTAAATCCTGCATCGGACATGAGCTTTTCAACGTATGCATCCACATCATCCTGCGTTGCCTTGATGCCCTCGGCTTTCGCCACGGCACAGATGATGCTCTTCTCTTTGATGAAGTCGGAAACCATACCGCTTAAGTACTCCTTGAAGGCGTCCTCGCTGCTGTAACCGTAGTAGGTGGTTACATAGGTTGCGAAGTCTACATTGTACTGTGCAGCAGCATCTTCGATCTGCTTGATGTTCTGATCGATCAGACGCTTGGTTTCTTCCTCGGGATACTTGCCGATCTCCGTCTCTTCCACAAGCTTCTGTACAACCTGACGCTTGGCACTGCTTTCGTTGTACTCCTTCTGGCGGTCGATGATCTCTTTCTTGGTTGCTTCCTTGTACTCTGCGAGGGTCTTGGAATCGGTGTGCTCTGCGATGAAGTCATCAGTCAGCTCGGGGAGAGATTCTCTCGTGGCGGAGTTGATGGTGATCGCAAATACCGCATCCTTTCCGGCAAGATCCGTGCTGCCGTAATCCTCGGGGAATGTGACATTGATGTCGAAGGACTCGCCAACCTTGTGCCCCACGAAGCTGTCCTCGAATCCGGGGATGTAGCTGCCGGAGCCTAAGGTTAAGTCGGCACCCTGACCGTTGGTGTTTCCGCCTTCGAACGGAACGCCGTCGATGGAACCGACGTAATCGATGTTCACGGTGTCGCCGTTCTCAACCTTCTGAGTTGTAAGTGTCTCGGATGTCTTATACTCGGAAAGCTTGGACTCGATGTTGGACTGAATTGCATCCTCGGGGATCTCCGAGTCATCCCACTCATAGGCAATGCCCTTGTAATCACCCAGGGTGACATAGCTTGCATACTTATCTATCATTTTCTGCTGGTTGACGCCGTTGACCCTGCCGCCGCATCCGGTGATCAGCATGCTCATGCCGAGCGCCATACCGAGTACAAGCGCGGATCTGCCTGTTCGTTTCTTCATAATAATATCCCTTCCAATCGTTATAATGATACAACTCTCTTTTTATATCACAATTCCGTTGAAAAATAAAGCAATTTTCTGAGGTTTCACAGACTTTTCACGTTTTGCAAGACCGAAAACACCAGTAAATACGCGGTTTCTACTACATCTTGTAAAAAATAGATGATTTTACACTACATTTAGTAGACAAGGCATATAAAGAGTGCTATAATAACAAAGCACGCTCGGAGAAAGCGGGCACTATATCTAGTGTATCCTTAAGAATTCTATCATATATTTAGGGGGAAGGGTTTAAAATGAAAGTAATCAAGCGCGACGGACAGACAGTCAACTTTGATCGGTCCAAGATCATCACAGCCATTGCCAAGGCCAATGCCGAAGTAGAGGATGAGGAGAAGGTCACGGAAGCCAAAATCGAGGAGATTGTGGAGGATATCGAATCCCGAAAGAGAAAGAGAATTCTCGTGGAAGATATCCAGGATATCATCGAGCATGATTTGATGCAGGACGGAAAGTACATCCTTGCAAAGACCTACATTATCTATCGCTACACCAGAGAACTGGTTCGTAAGGCGAATACCACAGACGATTCCATCTTAAGTTTGATCAAAAACCGCAACAAGGACGTTATGGAGGAAAACTCCAACAAGAACGCAACCGTTGCGTCCACACAGCGTGACCTGATCGCAGGTGAGGTGTCCAAAGACCTGACCAGACGTGTGCTCCTTCCGGAGAAGATTTCCAAGGCACATGACGAAGGAGCGATTCATTTCCATGATGCGGATTATTTCCTGCAGCCGATCTTCAACTGCTGCCTGATCAATATCGGAGACATGCTTGATAACGGCACCGTGATGAACGGCAAGTTGATCGAGAGCCCCAAGAGCTTTCAGGTGGCATGTACCGTAACCACACAGATCATCGCATCCGTGGCATCTTCCCAGTATGGCGGACAGTCCGTGGATATGATCCATTTGGGCAAGTATCTGCGCAAGAGCTATGAGAAGTATAAGGAGCGTTTCACCTCCGAGTTCGGCGACAAGCTGGATGCGGAGACCATCGAGAAGATGATCGAGGAGCGCCTCTATGATGAATTAAAGAGCGGCGTACAGACGATCCAGTATCAGATCAATACCCTGATGACCACCAACGGTCAGTCACCCTTCGTAACCCTCTTCCTTCACCTGGACAAGGATGATGAGTACATCGAAGAGAACGCGCGGATCATCGTGGAGATCCTCCGCCAGAGACTTGAGGGTATCAAGAACGAAGCCGGCGTTTATGTAACACCCGCCTTCCCGAAGCTTGTATATGTACTCGACGAGTGCAACTGCTTAAAGGGCGGAAAGTATGATTATATCACCGAGCTTGCGGTCAAATGTTCCGCAAAGCGTATGTATCCCGATTACATCTCCGCTAAGAAGATGCGTGAGAACTATGAGGGCAATGTCTTCTCACCGATGGGTTGCCGTTCCTTCCTGTCTCCCTGGAAGGATGCAGACGGAAACTACAAGTGGGAAGGACGTTTCAACCAGGGCGTTGTTTCCCTGAACCTGCCGCAGATCGGTATTCTTGCGAAGGGCGACGAGGAGAAATTCTGGAAGCTTCTGGATGAGAGACTGGATCTGTGCTATGAGGCACTGATGTGCAGACACAACGCGCTGATGGGTGTAACCTCCGATGTGAGCCCCATCCACTGGCAGTACGGCGCGATCGCAAGACTGAAGAAGGGCGAGAAGATCGACAAGTATCTGATGAACGGATACTCCACCATCTCCCTCGGCTATATCGGTCTCTATGAGCTCACCAAGCTCATGA
>CAMOHF010000017.1 GCA_946614685.1 uncultured Clostridia bacterium
GTTTAACATCAGGTCGTAGGGGTTGTCGGTGGACTGTGCCGCACCGTTATCTGTCATGGATACCTGGATGGAACTCATCTTGGTACCGAGACCGATCTGGGATACGTTTGTACCACCGCTGTTATTGGTAGCTGCGGATGCATTGGCTGTGGTTTGGTAAAGAACGTCTCTGAAGAGTACGTCGGAAGATTTGAAACCGATGGTGTTAACGTTTGCGATGTTGTTACCGATTACGTCCATCTTGGTCTGGTGTGTCTTAAGACCCGACACACCGGAAAAAAGTGATCTCATCATAATGGTTGACCTCCAATTCTTAAGTGTGATCCCTTCTGTCGTTCCGGGATCTAAGCCTCCTTATCGGTCCGGCTTATGCAATAACAGCGCCGTCAATGTTGGTGAATACGCTGTTTTTCTCCTGCTGTTCAAGTGCTGTAACTACCGTATTGTTCTTGATGTTTACGATGAATGCCAAATCGTCTACCATGACAAGCGATTCATTGATGCCTTTGTCTCTCGCCCTGCTTACCCCTTCCGTGAGGCGCTCGACCTGTGTTTCTTCGAGGACAATGTTTCTGCTTTCCAGCCTGCTGTTGGCGTGTTTGGAAAAGCGAAGTCCCTGTGCTTCCTCCTGCTTGCCCGCAAGGATCTGCTGAAAGGAATCGGCGCTCTCCGCTGCTTCGATTGAAACACGCGGTTTGGTTCCCGCCTTAAGGAAAGTGCCCGTCGCTTGTTCTATGGATAAGAAATCTGTTTTGATCGGACTCATGATCATCCCTCCAGTTCTTATTCCCTGCCTTCTGTACCTGCCTGTCCGGATTCTTCCTCAGCCTTGTCCTGTCCTACGTCGATGTTCATCTCATCAGCATGCTCTCTTAAGTAGAGATAGTAATCATAGTCTACGATGGAATCAAGATCTGCCGCGGGATAGTACTTGTCGTTGATGGATACGAGTACTTCTCCGTCCTTCATCGTTGCGTACTGTACAAGTCCGCTTACCGGAGCCGAATTACCTGCGGCATCGGTTGCGTTCATGATCACGTACTGTCCGACTAAGTTTAATGCATTGCCCTTCTCCACTGCCGTGCTGATATTCATCGTTGCTTCGAGTGATGAATACTGTGCAAGCTGTGACATGTATTCGGTGCTGTCTCCGGGATTCAAGGGATCCTGATACTGCATCTGTGTCACGAGAAGCTTTAAGAATGCATCCTTGTCCAATTCTCCTTTGTTGCCCTCATCCTTCTTCGGAGAGATGTAGGAGTTGGACTGCGCTGTAATTGAGCTTATAACATTGTCTGCCATATAGCGCTCCTTTCTGTTATGCCGTATAACTTACGCTGCTTCCGGATGTCCGCATCAGGATGTCTTCTTCCTCCTCGGGAAGTGTTTCCTCTTCCATGCTGTCGTCGGATACGCTTCCGCGGTTTTCTCCGCTTCTGCGTCCCTGCTCGGGAAGATCCGCCTCCGCCTCCTGATTAAAGAACTCGTAGTCAGCGATCATAACCTCAATGGCGTCTACTTTTAATTCGTGTGTCTCAAAGGTTTCCTTTAATGCCGCAAGTCCCTGCTCGATCGCATTTTTCGCAGCTTCGGTCTCCGCTACGATCTGTGCCTGCATGATTCCGTTCTTGGAAGATACCTGAATGTGTACCCTGCCGAGCTGCTCGGGATTTAAGAGAAGCTCTAAAGTGGTAACCTCCCTGCTCATGGTCGCCTTGATCTCATCGATGACCTGTGTGATCACGTCCGCCTGCGACACCTCGGATACTGTGGTTGCCGCATTGACCGGATCCGCACTTACAGCTTCGCTTACTGCCTGGTGAAGATTCGCCACGATATGATCCGCGCCGGTCTCGCTTCTTCCGTGATCCTTTGCGTCCGAAAACCCGGATCCACCTGTTTCTGTAGGAGCGGTTGTCTCCGTTTTGATCAGTGTCTCACTCGGCTGTGCATTCTCGGGTGCTGCATTCTCGGGTGCTGCATCCGTCTTATACAGCGCGCCATCCAAAGAATCATCGGCAACTTCGGGCACAAATTCCGTAATCTCATCTTCCTGCCCGGCGGCAAGTGACTCGATCATGGCACTCACATTTTTTATATCGTAATTTTCCGTCAGATTTTGAAGTCCCGAAAGAAGATCTTCGGTAATTCCCGCAAGATTTTCATTGACTAAAAGATCGACCTCCGATACACCGTTGGTCTCTAAGATAAATTGTTTCATGACCGCAGGATCAAGAAGCATCTCGATGGTGAGTCCCGCCTCGGCAAGCAGTTCATCCAATTGGTCGTCCTCAAGATCAAGCTCGCCTTTCACAAGCGCGCGCAGATCAAAAACAAGTGCATCGCGATCCGCTTCGGATGAGGCATCGCTTGACGCTGTGTCTGCCGATGAATTGACCTTGTCGCGAAGTTTGGAAGCTACGGAATTCTGACTTATGCTGCCTGCATTTTCATACTTGGATGCACCGCCCTGGTCTTCCGCTTTCGCCGAATCGGATGCGGGCACAAGTTCTTTTGTAGGATCCGTCTTGGATGCAAGATCTGTTACATCATCCGTCTTTACGCCGCCCATATTCATCAGACTTGCAAAGGCATCGGATGCATTTTCCTTTTGATTGGGCTGCTTGCCGCCGATTACGGAAAACCCGGGATCCATCGGACCGATTCCTACGTTCTGGATAGTTGCCATGTCTTTCCCTCCTTTTTGAAAAATTCGGGTGGTCACTGCTAGGGAAGCAGTTTTTTCGTCACACTGGCTGCGAATTCGGGATCCATCTCGGCGAGAACCTTGCCCTGCGCATCGTTGCTCATATTGCTCATAATGAGCGCCACGGTGTCAAGATCATTGCTCATCTTCTCGAGAATGCCCGCCGCCTTCTTCGCATCCATGCTCTCGTAAGACTTGGCGAGTTTTTTGATATCATCATCCGCCTGTCTGGCTGTGATGATCTCCCGGTACACCTGTTCCGCGTGTTCCGCATCCAACTGATTATACCACTCAACATATGTATCGGCAGATGGAGCGGAATCTCCATAGACTATTTCGTCATAAAATTCTTTTTTCTTTTCCTCAAACTCCGACTGAGCGGCTTCAAAGGCGGAAAGACGCGATACTTCAGCCTCAAGTTCCTTCACTTTGTCGTTCAATGTGGAAATCTCGGCATCCTTGCTCTTTAAGGATTCATCCATTACCTTGATGGCATCGAGCGCCTCCGAAAGATTCCTGTAAGGGTAATCGCTTTCCTTTGACGCTTCCTCGTCTCCCGCATCGGGAAGGATCTTATTGATCCCGGGAACATCCTTAAACACCGGTCGAAGCAGTGTTCCGAAGCCTCCTACGTCAAGTTTGATCAGCAAAGCCATCGTGGAAAGGAACGTCGTGATCATAAGGATCGCGATCAGAATCGCTGCGCCCTTCCCGCCGCCTTCTTTTTTCTCTTTATCTTTTGCCACGGTATCTTCTCCTATTCGTCTGATTCCTTATTGTTATACTGATAGCTGACCACCTGGTCAACCTCTTTTAATTCTTCCTGTGACAGTTCTTCCTTGAACTCTTCGAACTGATTCTCCTTGAGTTTCTCGTGCATCTTGCGCTCCTGCATGGCCTCTGCCATCTTCTGCCTCGCAAGTTCGAGTTCGCGGCTTCGTTTTCTTACCTGTTCGTTCTGGGCCGCGATCATATCGTCCATCAAATCCACCGCATTCGCCTGCTCCTCAATCTTTAAAAAATCGAGATTGCCGTACATAGATGCACGCAATGCCTCTGCATAAGCATCCTGCCGTTCATGCATATGCTCAAGCTTGTCCTCCTCCTCGGAAAGACGGATTCTGGCCTCCGCAAATTCCTGTTTCGCGGAATCCTCCAGCTTGTATTTGATATCCAGGATATTCTGCATACGGTAGAGAAATTTGGCCATGGTTTCTTACCCTAATCATCAAAGATCGCCGCGAGCTGCGAAAGCTCATCGTCGAGCAAAAATTTGCTGTTTACGTCCTGTGTCAGGAACGAATTCACTTTTCCGATCTTGGCGATCGCATAGTCGATCTCCTTGTTGGAGCCCGCGCGATACGCACCGATATTGATCAGATCCTCCGCATCATTGTAGGTGGCAAGCACGGACTTCAATCGACCGGCCAGTTTTTTATGCTCGGGGGACGCTATGGAACTCATGCATCTCGAGATACTTGCCAAAACATCGATGGCGGGATAATGATTCTTATGTCCGAGGGCTCTTGAAAGGACGATGTGTCCGTCAAGGATACCTCGCGCCGTATCTGTGATCGGCTCATTGAAATCATCGCCGTCCACTAGAACGGTATAAAGTCCCGTGATGGATCCGCTTCTGGTATTGCCTGCGCGCTCCAAAAGGCGCGGGAGTTCCGCGTACACCGAAGGTGGGTAACCTCTTGTAACCGGCGGTTCGCCCGAAGCAAGGCCGATCTCTCTTTGAGCCATGGAAAAACGTGTCAGTGAGTCCATCATTAAAAGGACATCTCTTCCCTGGTCACGGAAATACTCCGCAATGGCGGTAGCCGTCATGGCCGCCTTCTTTCGAATGAGCGCGGGACGGTCGGAGGTTGCGATCACGAGTACGGACCGCTTCAAACCCTCTTCCCCGAGGTCTCGCTCTATAAACTCGCCGACCTCCCTGCCACGCTCTCCGATCAGCGCGATGACATTGATGTCAGCCTTTGTATTTCTTGCAAACATACCGAGCAGTGTACTCTTTCCGACACCACTTCCCGCAAAGATTCCGATTCTCTGTCCCTTGCCTAAGGTAAGCAGTCCGTCCACGGCCTTTACGCCAAGCGGAAGGATCTCCGTGATCAGTTTTCTCTGCAGCGGATCCGGCGACATGGCATCGATGGGATACTCATCCACCCAACTTACGGGCTTGCCGTCCATCGGGCGACCAAGTCCGTCGAACACATGCCCAAGCAATTCGTCTCCGACCTTCACAGAAAGTACCTTGCCGGTGTTTTTGACGGTGGATCCGATGCCGATACCATCCAAAGTATCGTAGGGCATCAAAAGCACCTTGTTGTCACGGAAGCCCACAACCTCTGCCATAACCGTGGTAAGACCGTTCTTGCTGGTGATCTCACACATGTCGTTTAATTTGCAGGGCGGGCCGACCGACTCAACCGTCAGTCCGACAACCTTTGTCACCATACCGTAGTGTTCGGTGAAATCCATTGAAAAGATTTTGTTGTATTTGTCGGTATTGATATCTTTCAGCATCTGTCATAATGGTAAAACGTCCCGACGAAATCCCCGGGACATCTTACGTTTCGGAAAGCAAACGCAATGCTTTGATTAAATTCTGTATCTGCACGTCCATGGAAAGGTCAACGATGCCGCCCTCCGTCTCGATCATGCACTGTCTTTTATCTAACTTGGCGTCACCGTATACCTCAAGCGTGATGCTGGGGTTGGTGGCACCGACCAATCGGTCGTAATTGTCTTTGATGTAGGGGTAGGTCTCCTCCGCCACACGTATGATGAAGGATCTGCCCGTATCCTGCTCGGCAAGCGCCTGATTGATCATATGGAACATCACAGGCTTATACTCATCCACAAGCATCCCGGTCATCTTCTCCACCAACTTGCAGAGCATATCTACCATGGTGGTTTCGGCCGCGGCAATTTTTTCTTCTGCCTCTTTGTCGTAGTTCTGCATAAAAGCCGCCTTCTCCTCCTCGATACGCTCAAGGTACTTGTCGGCACGCTTCATAGCTTCCATGTTGCCTTCTTCGAGGCCCTTATCATAGCCCTCATTGTGCGCATCCTCGCGGATCTTCTCCGCATCGGCTTTGGCACGCTCAAGGATATCCGCAGCCTGTGCCCTGGAATCCTCCAGGATGCTCTTGGCCTTGTCCATGGCATCGCCCAGGACTTCTTCATTCGCAGGCAGAACTTCTTCCTCCCGTTCTTCCACAGGGCGAACGATCTTTTGCTCCGGAAGACGATTCTTCACGTCGAGCACAAAAGGTTCGGAAGAAACCTGTTTGATATTGTCAAAACCCGATCTGAAAAGATTAGACAATGATCTCATCACCTCCGCCACGGGAGATAATGATCTCGCCGGAATCCTCCAGCTTTCGGATGATATTTACGATCTTCTGCTGTGCGTCCTCTACGTCCTTCAGCTTGACAGGACCCATGAATTCCATGTCTTCCTTGATCATGGAAGCCAGACGGGATGACAGGTTGTCGAAGATCGCCTTTTGTACATCCTCGTTGGCATTCTTTAAGGCAACGGCAAGCTCGTTATTATCAACCTCACGCAGCACAGTCTGAATGGAACGGTTGTCGAGAAGAAGGATATCCTCGAAGACGAACATTCTTCTTCTGATTTCGTCTGCAAGTGCAGGCTCTTCGATCTCCAATTCCTCCATGATATGCTTTTCTGTGCTTCGGTCTACCGTATTCAGGATGCTTACGATGGACTCCACACCACCCACAATGGTGTAATCCTGATTGACAAGGGATGCCAGTTTCTTCTCCAAAACCTTCTCCACCTCTTTGATCATGTCCGGACTGGTTCGGTCCATGGTAGCGATTCTCTTGGCAACTTCCGCCTGTTTCTCGGGCGCAAGTGCGCTTACAACGGCAGCGGCCTGCTGAGAAGGCAGATATGCAAGGATTAAGGCGATGGTCTGAGGATGCTCGTCCTGAATAAAGTTTAACAGCTGGCTTGCATCCGCTTTACGTACAAACTCGAAAGGACGAACCTGCAGGGAAGCGGTAAGTTTTCCGATAACGTTTCTTGCACGGTCTGCGCCGAGCGCCTTGTCGAGGAGTTCCTTCGCGTATGCGATACCACCTTCGGAAATATACTGCTGCGCGAGACAAACTTCGTAGAACTCTTCGAGCACGCCGTCTTTCACATCCGCAGGGATGCTCTTGGTGTTGGCGATCTCAAGGGTCAGAGACTCGATCTCGTCATCCTTTAAGTGCTGAAACACCTTGGCGGAACGCTCGGGCCCCAAAGCGATCAAAAGCACCGCAGCTTTTTGTACACCGGATAAATTTTCTGTAGCCGGATTTGGATTTGCCATAGTTCTTACTCCCAATCATCATTCAGCCAGTTGCGCAGCAAGGCGGCAACCGCTTCGGGATTCTCGTCCACGAATTTCTCGATCATGGACTTGGTTGCGGAATTGTCCGAGAATTCGATATCGTCCAGAGTCTGGTTCTCCTTGGTCGTGGCAAGCAGGGCCTCGACGGAAAGCTCGGGCTCGACTTCCACCACTTCCTCGGGCTTCATGCTCTTGAATACCACAAAGAGCAGGAGCAGACCGATCAGTACGGCAAGTACGATGGACAGGATGCTCTGTACGGGGATTGGCTTTGCTTCCTTCGGGTAGAACATCGGAACATCACGTACGATCACGTGAATGTTCGCTTCCTTCATGCCCGTAGCCTTGGAAAGAAGCGCCACGATATCCGCAGGATTCTCTGTCTCCGTAGCTTCGGAGTTGGCCTGTCTAAACTCGGAGAAGGTCGTACCTTCAAGCTGACCGTTATCTTCCATCTCCTCCTCGTTGTAGACCACATATCTGGTAAGGATCATGCCCATGGAGGATTGTGTCATATCCACCTCACCCACAGGGGAGATGGTCTTGGTGTCCTTGTAGCTGGTCGCGTAGGTTTCCTTGAGCAGATTCACGGTGGACTCGCCGTTCGCATTGTCGAGCAGGTTGTAATCCGTGATCTCCTCGCCGTTGGCATCGGTTCCCACCACGCCGCCGGTTCCGTCTACGTTGTTCGCCAGGTAGTAGTAATAGGTCTCCTTGGGACCCGTGTCGTCTTCGTCGTTGGAATAATACTCGAGATTGTGCACCTCGGTATTGGAAAGCGTCACTTTGAGGTTTGAAGAAACGGATACCTCGTCATAGACACCGGAATTGACCATCAGGTTCCAGAGTTTGCTATTGTAGTACTCTTCCACCTGCTGCTGTACCATCAATGCACCACTTACCTGGGATGCAGAATTGGTGCCGGAGAATAAGAGATTTCCCTGATTGTCGATGATGGTGATGTCATTGGTGTCCGCGTCACCGACGCAACTCTTGGCGTACTCTGCGATCGTCTGCGCACTTTCCGCCTTGAAGTCGTTGGTGGTCGTGATCATGATACTTACCGAAGTGCTCTCATCACTGTCAAAGATTGTGTTGGTATTACTGGGAAGGTTGATGGTAACGGATGCGTCCGAAACGCCGGCAATCTTTCTGATGTCTCCTTCCATAGTCGACTGGAGATTGATCTTCGCTTTAAGGCGCTTCTCGGAGTCCGTGGTGTTGAAGCTGTTGTCGAAGAGCCAGTCGTATCCCGTCGTGTTCAGGTTCGCATCGATGCCGTTTTCTCCAAGCAAAAGTCTCGCATCCGAGGCCTGCTTTTCATCTACATCGATGGAAAGCGCGTCATCGGATACGCGGATCTTGATTTGGTTCTCTTCGAGGAGACTTGCCGCTTTCGCACAGGCCGCCGTATCCTCAAAGGTTGCGAGCCTTGAGTAAGTCGTCCTGTTTAAGATCATAAAGAGTGCGAACAGCGTGATCAAAAGTGCTGCCGCCACTGAGAAAAACAGTGTCTTTTGTCTGCGTGTGTATTTTTTCCAAAACTCAACTATCCTCTGCGGTAGTTGACGAAACCATTCCCTCATCTAGTCTGTTCCCCTATGCTACAGTTGCATATTCATTAATTCTTTGTAGGCGGATACCACTGCATTTGTAACCTTCACGGTGTACTGCAGGGAGATGTTCGCCTTCTGCTGCGCCAAAGCCAGGTCATGAATGCTGTCCGTATAGCCGAGCGCAAAACTCATCTCGGCCGACTCGGCTGCCTTCTGCAGAGAGTCCGCCTCCTTGTACATATCAATGGCCGCATTTAAGACAACGTCAAATGCGGAGCCTCCCTCGGTCTTCGCTGCGTGATCCGCGCGATCTGCCTGCGTCACGGAAGAAAGGGATTCGATGTTATTGAGTGTTGTATATCCGTCACTGAATAAACCTACCGGTGTAACAGCCATAATGTATCACTCCCGTATTATGAATTGAAAAGTTCGAGTCCTGTCTGCGCCATGGACTTTGCTGCCTGAAAGGCGGTAGCCGAAGCCTCATACGCACGCGAGGAATCGATCAGGTTGGTCATCTCGGTAACCGTGTCGATGTTCGGATACTCGACATAGCCGTTCTCATTGGCATCAGGATTATCCGGCTCATATACAAGCCTGAAATCCGAAGGATCCTCAACGATCTGCGTCACCTTCACGCCGTTCGGCTCATAATTTGTCAGATAACCGTTCAAAATGTGATCGAAGGATGTGGTATCCTTCTCGTAAAATACCGGAATCTTACGGCGATATGCGCCGCCGTTCTCGGTTCTTGTAGTCTGTGAATTAGCGATGTTCTCCGCAATGATATCCATCCTGAGCTGCTGTGCAGTCATGCCGGTTGCGGATACGTTCATAGCCTTAAATACGCCCATACCGTTCTACCTCCTCATATGCTACTTGCCGGATTCGGAAAGAACCTGCTTGTAACGGGAAAACTCCTGACTCATCAGATCCACCAGCGTACGGTACTTGATCTGATTCTCCGCCAGATAAGCTTCCTCGGTGTTAATATCTACATTGTTGCCGTCAAGCCTGTAGGACAGGGAAGAATTGTCCGTATAAATCTGCGGATCCAATACTTCAAGTTCCTCATTCGCACGGGAAACAGCCTTGTAAAGGCTCTTTTCGCCGGCGAGTTCCGCCTGAAGCACGCTCTCGAAATTGATGTCTTTTCTCTTGTAATGCGGGGTATCAACATTCGCAAGATTGTTGGAGATCAGTTCGTTTCTGAGACTGGATGCATCAGCGGCCTTATCAAGAACATTGACATAATTGTATATATCTGTTCTGATCATAACTAAAAGTCCTCCTTCACTGCCGAACATCCATTTTCGAAATTTAGGATGAGGTTCCACCTCATATAAGGTATCGGCGTAAGCCGTCATAAGCTTTAATCTGTTAATAAAAATCACCGTGTCGGGACATACCCATACACGGTGATATTTTATCACAACTGAATGTGTTCATCAATCATTTTCTTCTTTTGGCTTTTCGATGCTGGTTCCGCATTTTTCCGCAGAACAAAGCAGCCTGCTGCCCTTCTCGACCATGTAAGCACCGCAGGTCGGGCACTTAACCTTGGAGGGTTTTGCCCAGGACATGAAGGTACACTCCGGATTGTTGATACAACCGTAGTACTTTCTGCCCTTCTTTGTCTTTCGGATCACAACCGTATCTCCGCAGACAGGACAAGGCACGGGAAGCTTCTCGTAGTGCGGCTTGGTATTGCGGCACTCCGGGAATCCGGGACAGGCAAGGAATTTGCCGTGCGGTCCGGACTTGATCACCATCATGCGTCCGCAG
>CAMOHF010000018.1 GCA_946614685.1 uncultured Clostridia bacterium
CATCTGAACTTCGCCGCGAGACAACGCGGGTTTTAGTATATTCGATGCATCGAGAGCCCCCTCTGCTCCGCCTGCGCCGATAATGGTGTGCAGCTCATCGATAAAGAGAATGATATCTCCCGCTGCAGTCACCTCTGCGATTACATTTTTGATACGCTCCTCAAACTCGCCCCGGTATTTTGATCCGGCAACCATACCGGAAATGTCCAGGCTGATGATCCTTTTCTCCGCGAGCAGTTCGGGTACACTGCCCGATGCAAGAAGCTGGGCAAGTCCCTCGACCACGGCGGTTTTTCCGACGCCGGGCTCACCGACCAGGCACGGATTATTCTTCATGCGGCGACACAGGATCTGCATCACACGCTCAATCTCCGCAGATCTTCCGATGACAGGATCAAGCAACCCCTCTGCCGCAAGTTTCGTCATATCACGGCTGTACTGATCCAGGGTCGGCGTCTGTGATTTTCTTGCTTTTTTAGAAGGGCTCTTTAGCTGTACGAATTCCTTTTTGGCCTTCACGGCATCAAATCCGCAGGCTACCATGGTATCCACGTATACTTTTTGAAGATTCACCGCCATGGTATTTAACAGTTTGATTGCGATGGAATCCCTGTCTTTCAGCATGGCAAGCAGAAGCTGCTCCGTACCCACTTTCTCACTTCCGGTACGCACGGCCTCTTTTTCGGCAGCCGAAAGAAGCGCATTCAGGCGATCCGAGTATTCCCTGGCGCCGCGCTTTTTCGTTCCACCACTGTATGCTTTGCTCTGCTTTAAATACTTCAGTGCTTCATCGGCACTCGCCGCATTCTCGAGCAGGATATTCCATGCTGTGCCGCCCGGACATGTGAGCATGGCATACAAAAGGTGACCCGTACCCACATAATTATGAGACAGTTCCTTCGCCGTATCCGACGCCACAGCCAAGAGCTCCGCAGCAAATTCCGTAAATTCGTAACCCATGCCTTCTACCTCTCGTCAATCGCCTTTCCGATGTCATGACGCATGTATTTGTTCTCAAAAGAAACCCAGTCGGTAGCTTCGTATGCCTTCGCTCTTGCGGTAAGAAGATCGTCTCCGATGGCAGTAACGCCCAGCACACGTCCTCCGTTGGTCACGATCTTACCGTCCTTAAAGGCGCTTCCCGAGTGGAAGCAGATATAATCGTCTTTTCCGTCAAATTTCTCAAGACCTTCGATGGGGAATCCCTTTTCATAGGACACCGGATAGCCGTCGGATGCAAGCATCACACAGACAGCCGCATTGTCCTCAAACTGAAGATCGATCTTGTCAAGTGTACCGTCCACGCACGCCATAAACACGTCCATAATATCATTCTTGAGACGCGGAAGAACAACCTGGGTCTCTGGATCACCGAAGCGCGCATTGAACTCCAGTACACGCGGTCCTTTCTCGGTCAGCATGAGGCCGCAGAACAGTACGCCTTTAAACTCTCTGCCCTCGGCGCGCATAGCATCGATGGTTGCCTGGTAGACATGCTCCTTGCAGAAACGATCCACCTCTTCGGTATAGAACGGGCTCGGAGAAAATGTACCCATACCGCCCGTATTAAGTCCTGTATCACCGTCGCCGGCACGCTTGTGATCCTGTGCCGAGGTCATGGGCTTGATGGTCTTTCCGTCTGAGAAACAAAGTACGGATACCTCGCGTCCGGTCATAAACTCCTCGATCACGATCTTGTCGCCTGCGGAACCGAAAGCCTTATCAAGCATCAGTTCGGCAACGCCTGCCTCTGCCTCTTCCAGGGTGTTGCAGATCAGTACGCCCTTGCCGAGCGCAAGTCCGTCTGCCTTAAGAACGATCGGCATCGGTGCCGTCTTTAAGTAAGCAATTGCCGCATCCGCATTGTCGAATACTTCGTACGCTGCGGAGGGAATGTTGTATTTTTTCATCAGATCCTTGGAGAACGCCTTGGAAGCCTCGATGATGGCAGCGTTCTTTCTGGGGCCGAAGGTCGGGATGCCTGCATCGAGAAATACATCCGCAATACCTGCAGCAAGGGGATCATCCGGTCCGACCACAACGAAGTCCACACCTTTTTCCTTCGCATAGGAAAGCAGCTTTTCTCCGTCCATCGCGGAGATACCCTCACACTCCGCAAGTGCGGCAATACCTGCATTTCCGGGACATGCGTAAATCTTATCTACCTTTTTGCTTTTGGAAAGTGCCCATACAATGGCGTGCTCTCTTCCGCCGCCGCCGACAACCAAAACTTTCATGTCTGATCCTCCATATCAAATATCTTAACTGTTCGCGATCATATCGATCGCCTGCGGAAGGATGACCCACTCCGCCTGTTCCATAATTCGTCGCTGCAGTACCTCCGGTGTATCTCCGGGAAGAACTTCAACAGCCTTCTGCAGGATGATGGGACCGGTGTCCGTACCGCTGTCCACATAATGTACCGTGGCACCGGACACTTTCACGCCCCTCGCCAAGGCAGCCTCATGCACCTTGAGTCCGTAATATCCCGTTCCGCAGAAGGAAGGGATCAGTGAGGGGTGCACATTGATGATCCTGTGATCATACTTTTCCGCCATCTCGGGCGGGATCACCACAAGAAAGCCCGCCAACACAATGAGGTCGGGCTTATAGGAATCCGTCCGGGCAAGCAATGCCCGGTTAAATTCGTCTCTGCTTGGATAGTCCGCAGGTGAGATAACCTCATGCGCGATTCCCGCCTCTTCGGCGCGGGTAAGCGCGTAAGCACCGCGGTTATTGCTGATGACGCCCACGAGTTCCGCATTCCTGATGCGTCCGTCCTTGGTTGCGTCAATGATCGCCTGGAGATTGGTTCCGCCTCCGGAAACCATCACAAGAACTCTTAGCATAATGTAACTCCCT
This sequence comes from uncultured Clostridia bacterium, assembly GCA_946614685.1. GTDB lineage: Bacteria > Bacillota > Clostridia > Lachnospirales > Lachnospiraceae > Coprococcus_C. Next base: position 2,863 of record CAMOHF010000018.1, read on the forward strand.
TTTCGCCGCTTACAACTTCACCGATGACAAATGCTTTCTCGCCTGCATTTGTAAGTGCGGCAACGGTTCCTTCCACATCTTCCGGTGCTACGGCCAGCACCATGCCGACACCCATGTTGAAGGTATTGTACATCATTTCCTCTTCAACGCCTCCGGTCTTTGCGATCAGTGAAAAGATAGCCGGAACCTCGTAGGAATCCTTCTTTACAACCGCTCTCACTCCGTCGGGAAGCATACGGGGAATGTTCTCGTAGAAACCACCGCCTGTGATATGGCTGCATCCCTTCACTTTGATTCCCGCATCCTTTACGGCGCGAAGTCCCTTTACGTAAATTCTGGTAGGTGCTATAAGCGCATCACCGAGTGTTGTTCCAAGTTCATCGTAATATCTTGCAAGCGCATCCTCTGTCATGGGGAACACCTTGCGAACCAGCGAAAATCCGTTGCTGTGTACGCCGCTTGATGCGATGGCCACAAGCGTATCTCCGGCAGCGATCGTCTCTCCGGTGATCATATCCTTCTTGTCCGCAACGCCGACCGCAAAACCTGCAAGGTCGTACTCCTCTTCCGGCATCAATCCGGGATGCTCTGCGGTCTCACCGCCGACTAACGCAGCGCCGGCCTGACGGCAGCCCTCTGCCACACCCGATACGATGGTAGCGATCTTCTCCGGGAAATTCTTCCCACACGCAATATAATCAAGGAAGAATAAGGGTTCTCCTCCCGAGCATGCGATATCATTGACACACATAGCCACGCAGTCGATTCCGATGGTGTCATGCTTGTCCATCAGGAACGCAAGCTTCACCTTCGTACCGCAGCCATCGGTTCCGGAAAGAAGGATCGGTTCCTCCATATCCTTGATCGCAGACAGGTCAAATGCACCCGCAAATCCGCCGATACCACCCAGAACCTCCGGGCGCATGGTCTTCTTGATGTGCTCCTTCATCAGCTCCACCGATTTGTAACCAGCTTCGATATCTACTCCGGCATTTTTGTAATCCATCCTGTTTCCTCCTATATACTCTTTCATATGCGAAAAACGCACAAATTGACGTGTATATTATAGCGATTCACCCCCTGTTTGTAAAGGATTCTTTCTATAGATGTGTTGCTTGTAAACAAAGGGTGAATATGCTAAAATATTTATACTTTTATCAGGCAGAATCAGGCGGGATTTCTGACAGAAGGAGGAGCCATGAGTAAGGATCAAAAGAGATTAAATATCGGTTTTTTCACCTGTCATCTTGACAATGACTACGCATACGAGGTATGTAAGGGCGTTGACTGCGCGGCCAAAGAACTTGACGTGAATCTGTTCGTCTTTCCCGGCATGTACATGAACGCTTCCTTCAGTGACCCCGGCAACCAGCGTTTTGACTATCAGTATAACGCTATATACTACTATGCTTCCAAGCGCAACCTGGATGCCATCATTGTAGCCGTCGGCTCGATCGGCAGTTTCCTTTCGGTTCCCGATGTGAAGCGTTTTCTTGACCACTTCGACCTCCCGATCATAACCATCGAATACGAGGTTCCCGGTTACCCCTACGTATACACCGAGGGTGTCACCGGCATGCGCGAAGCCATCGAGCATCTGATCAACGAACACAACGCACGAAAGATCGGATTCGTCAGCGGCCGTCTTGAGAATGACGATGCCGTCGAGCGACTGGAGACCTACAAGTCCGTCCTGCGCGATCACGACATCTTCTATGATGCCGGCCGCGTGGTATACGGTGACTTTTCCCAGTATTCGGATGAGATCGTCGGTGATCTCCTTGACAGAAATCCCGATCTTGACGCCATTGTATTTGCCAACGACTCCATGGCCGTCGGCGGATATCGTGCGATTGCCGCAAGAGGACTCGAGATCGGCAGCGACATTTTAGTGACCGGCTACGATGACTCGCCGGTTTCCCTTGTGCTGGATCCCCAGCTTACCACGGTACACAACCGGATCATGGATATGGGCTATCATGCCGTTCGGCAGGCTGTACGACTTGCCGGCGGACAGGACACGGATCTTTCCACCTTGAACTCCAACCTTGTCGTTCGTTCTTCCTGCGGATGCGGAGAACAGCGTCTTGCCAAATTTGCGGAAGCGATTCCGAAATTCTCTGTTGAGTCCAACTACGAAAAGACCTTGTCAGCCATTTTGGACTTCCTGTTAAAAGATCATCAGTCATCCTTCTACTATGAGGAGTTAAGGTCCAATTTTTCCTATCTGATCGAGCCGATTCTCTCCTCTGTCATTCAGATGGATTCCTACGATTTTGACATCCAGAACATCAAAGCCATACTCTCCAACATGTTGGAGACGTCGCTCTTCAAGATGTACTTCAATATCGACATGCTGAGTTATATCATCAGTGAGTTGAACCAGCTTCTCCAAAAGCTGGCGCCCACAGAAGAAGGAAAGAACGCCATCGGCGCCTGCTTCTCCGAGATTCTGTATGCCCTGATGCTTCACATTTCCAGCACGCTCTACAAAAAAGAGTACAGCTACAAGAAATCAATCTGGAACGCCATGTATATCACCCGCGATGCGCTTACCTACAGTGACAACGAGGAAACCTGCTACAAGCTCATCATGCAGAAGCTTCAGGATTCCAAATTCACATCAGCGTGCCTGTACCTCTACGACGAACCGATCATGCTGATGGCAGACGGTACCTGGAAAGTTCCGCAGACGCTGTTCCTCCAGGCTTCCAACACCAACGGCGAGATTCGCTATTTCAGGGATGATGCGCGTGTAATATCCTCCGAGGATGTACTCACAAATCCCTACACGCCGAAGGAAGAACGCCGCACCTCCGTAGTGGCACCCATCTTCAGCAACAACATCCAGTACGGCCTCTTTGTCGGAGATATCGACATCGAGTACTTCTCCAATATTTATCCGAACAGCCTGCAGTTGGCCGCATCGTTAAGCTCCATCACACTTGCGACCAGACAGGTACGTGCGGAAAAGCGACTTGCCGCTACGGCAGAGGACTTAAACCTTAAGAATGAACGTTTAGCAAGCCTTACATTGATTGATTCGCTGACCGGGCTTTACAACCGTCGAGGCTTCCTTGATACAGTGAAAGCAAGCATCGAACAACCCGAAAACATAGGCAGGGATGTGGTTCTACTTTCCGCCGATATGAACAACCTCAAGCAGGTGAATGACATCTACGGACAGGAAGAAGGCGATTACGCGCTCACGGCGATCGCCGAGGTACTTACATCCAACCTTCCCGAAGACGCAGTCATCGGCAGAGTGGACGGCGATGAATTCCTCGCCTTCATCATGCTGCCGAAGAACAGCCGCCCGGAGGATCTGAAGGATGCGCTGCTTTCCGGATTCGACAGATTGAACGACACCTCCGAAAAGCCCTACTTCATCCATGCAAGCCTCGGTACGATACCCTTCACCTGCAGCCCGGATGAAAGTCTCGAGGAGATCATGCAAAGCGTCGATATCGCTCTCTACGAGAACAAGAAAAACAAGCGCCAGAGCGTGATCAAGCCCAAGTCCTGATTCGAACCAAACCACCAAAAAAGCTGACCTACGGTCAGCTTTTTTCTTCGCCTTTTTCTCCTGTATCCAAATCCACGCGCACACGTTCCGTCTTTTTGTCTGCCGACACCTGCTTCATGCGCTCCCGGTAGAGCTCGTTGGAAAGAAGCTGCGAAAGCTCCAGAATCTGCGCATAGCGCTCCTCCTTGGAGAGTTCCTTCAGACTGCTCATCAGTTCCGCCTTGTTCTGCTCGATCAGTTTCGCCTTTTCCTCAAGCATCTTGGTGACAAGCTTGTATTCGTTCTCCACAAGATCCACGGCACGATTCACCGCGTCATTGACCTCGGTCAGCATTTCATCCGTATAAATAAGCGATGCCGCATAGATATCGCCTGCTGTTCGCAGCGCATCCTTATCCTCCGCCATAAGATCATCGTTCACAACCTTACCGGTGATGGGAAGCACTTTCTTGCTCACGCGGATCCTGCTTGCGGACCTCTGTGCCTCGGATACGATCTCCGCCGCTTCCTGCTTCGCTTCCGTAAGGATCTTTCCTTTCTTATCCGTCACCTCTCGATACACTTTAAGTTCCGAATCAAGTAAGCTTGCCAGTTCATGCAGCATGAGCGCGGTCTCTTCCTTCGGCACCAGGACCTTTCCCGGTGACAGAGGCGCATTTTGTCCGTTCTCGACACTGTCGATCAGTTTTACGATAATATCTTTAATTCTTCCGTCTTCCATATCCGTTCACCCGTAACCCTCTCAGTTTTCAGACAATTTGCCTAAGTATACATGGTTCATATCCGAAAATCAAGACTTGCCCGACCGGAATCATGAAAAAAGCCACCCCACAATGATCTCTCATCATGAGGTGACCTTCTATCTAAGTCCGTTTAGTTTCCGTTGTACTGAGAACCGATCGGTGTAACAAATGCTCCGTCAAGGCCGACGCGCTTTGCAAATTCTTTCGCCGTAGCTTCATCTTTTGAATGACCACCGGTTCTTATGGTATTGGATGCACTAGCACCCAGGAACAATTCGCCCGAGTTTGCAACATACACATCAATCTGGTAAGTATTCCATGTCGTTCTGGCCTTTACGCACAGTTTGTTATGGAAAACATACTCACCGATGTTGGACTTTCTGATATAATCCTCGTCCGGTCCGCTGGGATACCACCAGTCATCTTCGTCCTCGTTCAGTATGATCATTTTCTCGGTCTGCGGACTGACGTGAACCAGTCCCGCGTTGATCATTGCGACCGTCGTACTCGGATCCGAGCATCTGATCTCTGTCCTGTCGATGTATACCCAGCCTCTCTTATAGGTCTCGGACTCACCGGTATCCGGATCGGTATATGTCACAGGCCTACCGTGAAAGTCAGCCGGATAGTTGTGTGCACATACGGCATCTCTGATCAACGTAGCGTTGTAAACGTCCATTTCCTGTCTGGACTTCTCAATATATCGAATAACATTAATACCTATTGCTGCTGCCAAAATCAGCAGGATCGTGATTACCACGATCAGCTCAAGCAATGTAAAACCCTGGTTTCCGCGCCTCTTTTCGATCTCGGATTTGTTCATCTCTTCCCCCTCCGCTTGTGCAATCATCAGTTAAAATATTCACAAAACATTTTTCTTTCATTCATATTTCGTTCATATTTTGTTCACATTATATATCCGATATGTTCATAATTCAAGGAAATCTTAACCACTATCATGCACAATCTTCATTGTGCATATTGTATAGTATGTCAATTGCATGTCATTAATTGTGAACAAAGGTCATGATTATGCATTTTTCCGTCTGCGGGCACAAAAAAAGCCGCCGGAGACGTATCTCCGGCGGCCGTGAATCTGCTGCACTGCCTCTACTTAAATGTAATTAATTCCTCAGTATCCTTACGAGGGGTAGGATCCGGTGTAAATTTCGGTACACCGATGGGTATTAAAGCTACAACCTTTTGACCTTCCGGAAGTGACAGAACCTCTGCGACCTTATCCTCATCAAATACACCCTGGATGCAGGTTCCGAAACCTTGTTCATGTGCGACCAGGCAAAAGGTCTGCGCCGCGATGCCAGCATCGAACATCTCCCAACCGTCTTTCTTACTTGTGGAGAAGCTTCCGTCTTTCTCGTAGCCACAGATGCCCGTCACCTGCGATAAAACCACCAGACCACTGCAGCTTGCAAGCGTCTTGGCATTGTATTCAAAGCCAAGGAGCCCTTCCGCGGCAATCCTGTCGATCAAACCCCTATCCTGAACCAGAATATAACGAATCGTTTGTGTATTCTTCCAGGTGGGAGCCATCTTTGCTACGTCCACGATCTTTGTAAACTGTTCCTTCGTAATCGCTTCATCCGTAAATCTTCTGACGCTTCTTCTGCTCTTGATACATGTAATTGCATCCATGTGTAAAATTCTCCTTATGATTTGGTCTCTTGAAAGTATGTGTAAATTATGGTACGCTAGGTTCTGCGTAAGTCAGACAAGTGGTTGCGCCTTGCAGCTTTCGCTGCAGGTGAGGAAAGTCCGGGCTTCATAGGGCAGGATGCCGGATAACGTCCGGTGGAGGTGACTCCCAGGCCAGTGCAACAGAAATAAACCGCCAACTTCGGTTGGTAAGGGTGGAAAGGCGAGGTAAGAGCTCACCGCTGTCTTGGTAACAAGGCAGGCTCTGTAAACCCCATCCGAAGCAAGACCAAATTTGGGACGATGCAGTTGCCCGCTGGGTCCCTAGGTAGGTCGCTAGAGCCTTGTGGTAACACAAGGACCAGATAGATAACCACTCTCGACATAACCCGGCTTATCGTCTGGCTTACCGCTTTTAAAAAATACGGTATCTGATTCTTTGACTGTTGTTCTCATTCCAGATCATACACCTGTCGATCAGGCTGTATGACAATTGCGGATATCGCGCGATAAACTCCTGTCTTTCGGCAGGGCGATCCATCACATCTCCCACCAGCATCCTCATATCCAGGATCAGCTTTCCTCTTTGTTCTTCGGAAAGCATCCCCAGAATATAACGGCTTCTGTCCGGCAGACGATTGTAAATCTCACGCTGCATATAAGCGATATCTATCACCCCAAGATACTCGCTGATGATATCAAACACTGCGTTCTTTTCGCAGTTCGGAATCCCCGCATGCCTTGCAACAAGCTCGCGGCAGCACTCGGTCAGATCCGGATGTTCGATGTCATAGGTCGAAAGACCGTATATATGGTAGACATCTTTCAGCATACGCAGGTGAAGCCGCTCCATGTACTGGCTGTTGTTTAAAACCATCCAGATGATGGAATTGAAATCCGCACCCACGTCACCGTATATCAGAGAATAAGAGCTGTAAACCGCAATGGACAGCATGAAATCTTCAATGTCATTCTCACTTCCGGTAAAAAAGCAGAGAGATTTCAGTCTGGCCCCCAGGCTCTTGAAGTCATTCTCGGATAGTTCCAGATCGCTTATGATCCGCACTCGGTTCATCTGTCCCTCGAAATACTTTTGCATTTGCTGCAGGTTGATTTTGTCACTCATAGGCCCTCCTCCTTTCGCCTACTTCCGTTGTGTGTGACAAAATGAAGACAAATTCCCCAATTTGCCGTATGAAATTGTAAGATAATTATAATATAGATGACATTTTTTGTCACTATAATCACAAAAAAAGACGAAAGCATTTCGCATTTTCGTCTTTTTGCACAATTTCTAATCGATTTTGATGTCTAGTTTTTTGAGTTCCCCAATCAGGTTATCATAACCGGTGAACAAAATCCCCTTCATCCCGAGGCTTGTCGCCGCTTCCACGT
>CAMOHF010000019.1 GCA_946614685.1 uncultured Clostridia bacterium
GTAGCTGATCACGGGGAAGGTTGTATCCGTAACGGAAAATCCTTCCGGTGCAAATTTCTTAAAGGTCTCGGCAAGCACCTGCTCACCGATCTTAAAGACATCCTCCTGGGTTGCAAAGCTCATCTCAAAGTCGAGCTGGTAGAACTCTCCCGGAGAACGGTCCGCTCTCGCATCCTCATCACGGAAGCAGGGAGCGATCTGGAAATACTTGTCAAAGCCGGCAACCATCAGAAGCTGCTTGTACTGCTGCGGTGCCTGGGGAAGCGCGTAAAACTTGCCCTTGTATCTTCTGGACGGCACGATGTAATCTCTTGCGCCCTCGGGAGAGGATGCACAGAGGATGGGAGTCTGGATCTCAAGGAAGCCGAGCTCTGTCATCTTTTCGCGAAGGAAGCTGATCACCTTGGATCTGAAGATCATCGTATCCTTCACCTTGCGGTTACGAAGATCCAGGTAACGATACTTTAAGCGTACCTCCTCGCGTACCTCCTTGGAGGTTGCGATCTCGAAGGGTACAGGCTTGTAGACCTTGCCGAGGATATCTACGGAATGTGCCTCAAGCTCGATGGTACCGGTGGGGATCTTCGGATTGTAGGTCTCCTCGTCTCTGTGCTCCACCTTGCCCGCTACGGAGATGGCATCCTCTCTCTGAATACCCTCCAGCAGGGATGTGTCGCGCATAACCACCTGCATCACGCCGTACATGTCACGCAGATCTATAAATGAAACGCCGCCGTGGTCGCGGATATTCTCCACCCAGCCGGCCAGTCTGATTTCCTGTCCGATCATATCTTCCGTGATCGATTCCATCGTCATATCTCTGTACTTATTTGCTTCCATGATCAACTCTCCTGATTCTTAGTTTCTTATTGAATGGCATAAATATACCAACTAATAATAAGCCAAAACCGTCAAAAAGTAAACAATTTAGTGCTTTTTCGGCATATATTTTTTGATACCACCGACGATATACCCGCACAGCATGATAAAAGACTTCATCCGGCCGTATCCCGCTACACGGAAGGTTTTAAGGTTCATCCCGAGGGATTTTACCTTGGAGCCTGATTTTCCGCGGGCGGACGACCTGTAATCGATCAGCGGTTCATCGATACCTGTGGCATAAGGATAATCCGAAAGGATACGAAGCCAGGTCAGGTAGTCCTCGTGTACCTCATCGTGTTCCATCGGATAGGCAAGCATCAGTTCACGGCGGATCATCACGGAAGAACAGTTGACACAGTTTCCGTGATGAAGTGTGCGCTCCGTGATACGCTCCGGCGTACCGATCACGTGTCCCGTCGGTTTTCCGTCGTAGGAAAGCATCCTTCTTCCCGTGCAGCAAAACGCCGCATCCGATCCTTCCATGCGGGCAAGCTGCGCGGCAAGTTTTCCTTTTCGGAAACGGTCATCCGCATCCAGGAAGGCCACATATTCTCCCGCTGCCAGCTTCGTTCCCAGGTTTCGGGCCGCGGATACGCCGCCGTTTTGGGAAAGGAGCACGATCAAAACCTCCGTCGTCATCCCGTAGGCTGTTACCGAAAGCCTTTTTTCCTCTGCCGTATCCGTAAGGATACGCACAGGGAATTTGGCAAGCAGACGTTCAAACAGAAAAACGCCCGCCCCATCCGGCGAAGCGTCATCTATGATGATCAGTTCCTTCTCTGCATCCTGTGCAAGGGCGGAGCCCACCGCTCCGCACAGAAACCTTTTTTGATTGTAAACAGGGATGACAACCGACACCTTCATCATCTTAATCCTCCCGCATCGCGTCTCCGAAGACCAGTTCCATGATCCGGTCCGTCGCATGTCCGTCGCAGGCCGACATAAACTTCTCCCTAAAGTCGGACACCTTCTTCGCATCGAACCTTGTGTCGATGTTTCGTATATAATCGATCATGGGCGCATTGTCCACAAAGATCGGTCCCGGTACAAAGTCCTTGTAATCGTAGTAGAAACCTCTCCAGTCATAGTAGTCATCGAGGTCGTAGGCATAAAAGATCATGGGGCGATTGTAGACGGAATACTCAAACACCAGCGACGAATAATCCGAGATACAGATATCCGCTACGGTAAGCAGCTCCTCGATGGACATATCATCCGTTACATCAAATGCAAAATGCTCGTATCCTTCCGGAATCTCCGTGCGGGTCTTCACAAAGGGATGCAGCTTAAAGAGCAGTACGTAATCCTCGGCAAATGCATCGCCGAAAGCTGCTATATCCAGACAATCCGGTGTCTGGGCATGCGCCACACGTCCGCGGAAGGTCGGTGCATAGAGGATCACCTTCTTGCCCTTCGCAGCGGGGCAGCACTTTAAGAGATGTTTCCTCGCCTTGTCGAGCGCCCTGTCATCAAAAAACCAGTCAGTACGGGATACGCCCACCGGCTTTACCACACCGGGATGATCCTTAAGCGACATAGCTTCCTCATAAGCCCAGACGATCTCCGGCGACGATACCGTAACGTGGGTGTAATTTCCGTGATACGGATACTTTTCAAGTGTCTTTTTGTCATCGCCGAAGAGAAGTTCCGCCGTAGACATGCCGAATTTCTTAAACGCACCGCAGGCATGCCACATCTGGGTGACCACGGTCTCCTTGCGCATGGGAAGGCAGGCAAGCACCTCCGAGGAATCATTGATGAATACGTAAGCCGCATCCGCCATATCGGCAACCAAAGCGCGGCAGCGTCTTGCATAGGCCTTTCTCTTGCAGAATCCCGATCTGAGCATATGCACATGAATGGTGTATCCGCCGTGTTTCTTCAGACGCTTGTAGACGTAGGTGAAATTATCGGTCAGCTTTGCCTCTCTGACCTCGATAAAGATGACCTTGTTTTTCTTTAACGGCTTTTCCGCATACTTTCTGTAGATGGACGGATAGACCTTTCGCAGGTTGTGGGATTTGTACCACTTACGAAAGACCGTACGCACCGCACGATACACCTTGCGAAGCGCGCGGTACGGAATCGTTGCCTGTATTCTCTTAAATGTATCTGTTTCCTTAAATTCTTTCCACTTTTCTTTCATGTCTTTTACTCCAAGTCCTTATGTATGTAAGCCGCCACCCGATCTGTCGCATGTCCGTCGCAAGCCGACATGTATTTGGCTAAAAATCTGCTTCTTTCGTCTTTTTGCAAATCTTCCCGGAGAGCATCCTTCACTGCCCGGTCCAGGTCCCCTTCTTTTTTTATCACAAGTCCCGGAAGTTCCTCATAAGAAAGGTACCAGCCTCTTCGGTCCCGGTATTCACTCAAATCAGGTGCAAAAAAGATCACCGGCCGGTCAAGCAGGAGGTATTCGAAGAATACCGAAGAGTAATCCGTGATCAGGACATCCGCCACCGCAAGAAGCTCCGATGTGTTCATAGCGCCGTCCTTCTTCATATGCGGATGGTAGCTTTTTACGAGAAAGATACCCGCATCCTCTCTCAGGCGATCCACCGCAGCCTCGCCCGGAAGCAATCCCTCTGCCTGAGCCTTCGCTGTTTGCGCATTCCCGCGGAAGGAAGGTGCCCAAAGCACAATCTTTTTTCCGACTGCCTCCGGATGTGCCGAATAAAAAGCCTCCCGGCAACTGTTTGCATACGCCTCGGAGTAAAGCCGGTCCGTGCAGGGAATACCGATGGCGTCCACCACCCCGTCCGCCTGACGCATGGCCGAAGCAAAGTAAGGCACACAGGCTTTCGCGCTCACTGCGACAAGGTCGTAGTTTTTGTAGACATTTCCTTTGTAGTCTGCAGGGATGTCGTCTTCCGTATCATAACCGAATTTCTTAAATGCGCCGCAGCCGTGCCAAAGCTGGATCACCTTCGTATCCTTCTTCTTTCTGCAGGCAGCCACCGGCAGGAAATTGTCACAGATCACTACACAGCCGGCCGTTGCGTAGAGCTTCATGAAGGCAGCCGAGCGTCTGAGTGCGGACAGTGTCCCGATTTTTTCCGTGTCAAAAAAGAAGCCCCGTACCCGGCAGCCCTCCTGTTTCATCCTGTCCGCCAGATGCGCCATCTGGGGCGGACAGCTTGTATGGTGCGCATCCGCGAATACAACCAGATCCGGATCGATCTTTCGTCTCCGGTTCAGATTGTAAACAAGCGGGAGTATCACATGCTGCGTAAGCATTTTCAATCGGCTTCTCAGTGTGCGCTTCATATCACTTCGTCATTTCCTCGTAGATGTCGGCCACCTCTTTGATGGGGCCGAAGTGTTTGATCTCTCCGTGATCTAAGATCATGGCCTTGTTGCAGATACGTCTTACCTGCTCCAGGTTGTGCGACACAAAAAGCACGGTCACGCCGGTATTCATCATGGATACGAGTTTCGCCTCACTCTTCTTTTTGAACTTCGCATCTCCGACGGACAAAACCTCATCTAAGATCAGAACATCGGGAGACACAGCCGTGGCAATGGAGAACCCGAGACGGCTCTTCATACCGGAGCTGTAGTTTTTAAGGGGCACATGGATAAATTTGCCCAGTTCCGAAAAGGCTACGATCTCGTCGTACTTCTCCTCCATATACTTTCTGGAGTGACCGAGCACCGCACCGTAGAGGAAAATGTTCTCCTCGCCGGTATACTGCATATCGAAGCCCGCGCCGAGCTCGATCATGGGCGCAAGCACGCCCTGCTTTACGACCTCACCCTCGGTGGGGCGGAACACGCCCGCGATCACCTTCATCAGGGTGGACTTTCCCGCACCGTTTAGGCCGAGAATTCCGACACGGTCTCCCTTCTCCACAGAAAAAGTGATGTGCCGAAGCGCCCAGAATTCATTGAATCGAAGTTCCCGCTTCATCATCTTGATGAAGTACTCCTTCAGGCTGTCGACCTTCTCCGTACTTAAATTGAATCGCATTCCCACATCGGAAAGGCGGATGATTTCTTCACTCACGATTGTTCTCCGGTTAAATGTATAGGATAAATCTGTTTTGGTTCTTCTCAAAGGCAATGCTTCCGATCACCAGTGTGACCAGGGCAAAGCCGGTTGCATACAGAAGCATCTCGGCGTTCATCGGTCTGCCGAAGACGCAGTCTCTGAAACAGCTGATGACACAGAACAGCGGGTTGCAGGAAAGGATCCATCTGACGCCGCTCGAAAGTATCTTGTCCGGGTAGTAAAAGATCGCGCAGGTGTACATCACAAGCATGAGTCCTACATTCCAGAGGTACTCCATATCCCGGAAGAAGACGCCGATGGTGGAAAGGATCATCCCCACGCCGAGCGAAAGCGCAAACAACACGATCAGGGGGATCACCGCCAAAAGCGTACGCAGTGTGGGATAGACACCGAGCACCAGTGAGACCACAAAGAGCACGATCAGGGAAATTGCAAACAGGATGTAGTTAAATACCACATCCGAAAGCGGATAAAGATACTTCGGTACATATACCTTCTTGATCATGGCTTCGTTCTTACGGATGGATTTTAATGCCGCCGTCGTAGACTGCGAAAAGAGGCTGTAGAGTAATCTTCCCGCCAAAATGTAGACCGGGAAAGCCTTTTCCTTGTGTCCGAGCAATGTGCCGAACACCACAGTCAGCACGATCATGGTAAGAAGCGGCTCGATCATCGACCAGACAATACCCAGGTAAGACCGTCTGTACTTTAACTTGATACCCTTTCTTACAAGCTCCGTGAAAAGATTATTGTATTGTCGAAATTCCTGTATTTTTTCTTTCATCTTCTATAAGCCGGGGTCTGTGGGATCCCATGTCTGATTCGGGGGAAGTTTCGCTGCCGAAGGCTTGCCGAGCGGTCCCGGATCTGCCGAACTGTAGATCGTGATCGGCGTGCCTGTCGGGCAGTTATCATAAATCCACTTTGCATCCTCCACGGTCAGTCTGATACAGCCGTGTGATGCCAGTGTGCCAAGCTTGTTGTATTCGGCAGTCTGCAGAGATCGGATATTGCCGTACTGTGTATAGGGTACGGAATGAAAGAGATAATCCCCCTGAATCTGCGTACAGTACTGCCCGGAAACGCCGCCCACCAGGCCAAGCCATCTCCACTTCATGGCAACATTGAAGCTGCCCTCGGGTGTTGCGGGTCCTGCGGAACAGATCATGCTCTTTACGGGAGTGGTGCCCTTGTAAACCGTCACGCAGTTCGCCTGCTTGTTGACCCTTACGGAGAGACTTCCCGGATAGGACTTCCAGTCGAAGTTGATAAAGGCCGGTCCCTGCGGCTGCAGGGGTGTTGCCTCCTTGGACAAAAGCAAAAGTTCGATGGCTTCGACGCGTTTGCTGCCACCGGCGCTTCCCGCAGGCGCACCGTTCTTCGCCCAGGCAAGCCACCCCTTGTCCTGTATGTGTACACGATAGTAGATATCATAGTAAAAAGCCAGATCTCCGGTCAGACTGATCTTCACAGCTTCCATGCGGAGATTCCTCCCCACGGTTCCCGCTGTCTGTCCGCTTCCCACGGCGCTCTGCCAGCCGATGTTTTGTACATGTGCGGACACGGAAATACCGCCGCCTATTCCCTTGCCGTTCACGGATACCGTGAGTGCATCCAGCATCTGCGACTTTCCGGTGGTTCCCGCGATCCCCTCGCTTCTGGCCGCATCCCAGCCGTATGCCGGGGAATGTGCACTGTAGGAAAGCACCGGTGTATCCTTGTAGCTAATGCGTTTTACAAGCCGGATCTCGATCGCTTCAAGTCTGAGAGATCTGCCGGTGGTTCCCGCAAGTTCACCGTTCCTTACCCAGTCCTGCCATCCGATATTTTGGACATGGACTCTGTAGAAAATATCATACTCGGCCGCGATCGATCCCGAAAGTGCGATGCGGATCGCTTCGAGACGCTTGGATCTGCCGGTGGTTCCGGCATAGTTTCTGCCGCCGATCAGGTTCGCTACCTTGCCTGCGCCGACAGGCGTTTCCGTCTTCGGCAGCCAGCCGTAATCTTGACAGTGTACGGTCGTCGTGACCGTACCGGTAAGCGGATTCCCCAGACTGTCCGTAGCGCCCGCGGAATCTATGGAGATCGCAATCGCCTCCAGGCGAAACGATCTGCCCGTGGTTCCCGATACCGCGCCGCCCGATACAGGTGTCTGCCAGCCGATATTCTGTACATGCGTGGCGTAGCTTATGACGGGCGTACCGCCTGCCGCCTTTGCGGTAATCTGCGCCGGAAAGAGTGTAAGCACGGCAAGCACCGCCATAAGCATCCACGCCAGCAAATGTTTGGTTTCGGTTTTCATATATTTGTCCCCCGCAAGTTAACTTTACGCTTCTCCGTATGCAAGTTCCCTCAAAATCTCCACGGTTTTCGACAGTCCTGTCCTCATGTCGTAAGCGGACCGATACCCCATATCGTGAAGTTTGGTCAGATCAAGAAGCGCTCTTGTAGCTGTGGAATACCCCTTCGCTTCCGTCTCATCCGGCATCTCGAAGACAACCTTTGTGCCTGCCACTTCGGCAAGATACTCCGCAAGGCGTCTTAAAGTGACATCCGAGCCCTCAGACGCGACATTCACCGCTTCACCCGTTTCCGCATGAAGCATGAGGTTTAAAATTGCTACCGCCTGATCTCCCACGTAACCGTAGGAATACTCCTGGGTGCCCGCACTCTTTAGGACGATATCCTCTCTGTCCACCGCTCTGTGAATGAACTGGGACAGCGCCTTGGTGTCCGTCTTGAGCAGTGTCGGTCCGTAGGATCTTGAAAGTCTCGGGATAATGATGTCTGAATTCTTCTGCGCGATGTAGGCCTGGCACAGTGCTTCTCCCGCGCGCTTGCTCTCGGGATATCCCGCCCGGAGTGTGTTGCAGTCGATGTAACCGAGGTAGGACTCATCGAAGCTTTCCGTGTCGCCGCGGTTTTCTCCGTAGATCTCAACCGAGGAAAGAAAGACGAATCGTCCGCCGTTCACCTTATCAAAGAATTCCAGGAGATTGTACGCTCCCAGAATATTGGCGGTGATGGTGCCGATGGGATCCTCCGCATATGCTCTCGGGTGGGTATTGCTGGCCGCGTGGATCATATAGTCCACCTTGGCTCCCGCCCAGGAGGGATCCGCAAGGTCGATGGGTGTGTTGATGTCATGTTCCACCAATACGAGATTCTTGGTGGTCTTTTGAAGCGGAAAGCGCTTCATCATCTTCAAAGCACTTCGCCCTAACACATACACCGTGATATCGTAGTCGGAAAATAGAAGCATGTCCGTGATGTAGCTTCCGATCATACCGGTACCGCCGGTGATGTAGACCCGCTTGCCGTCTAAAGGCGCAAGGTCGATCCTGGCGATGTTCGCTTTGACGTCCTCCATATAGGAGGTGCATTCGTACAAGCTCTGTTTCATTTCAACCACTGATCCTTTTCCGCTGTGAGGTAGCCCTTGAAGATCTCAAGGTCATCCTTCGTCGTCAGTTTGATATTCTTGTCGGATCCTTTTGCAAAATACAGTCTCTCGCCGAGTTCCACCATCATGGTGTTCGTGTAGGAGGATCCGTAGATACCTATCTCCTCTGCAAAGGCACGGCGATAAGAAGAAAGCAAAAGTCCGTATTTATAGGCCTGCGGCGTAGCCACACGTCGCAAAGTCTCTCTGGGAATATATTTTGTGGTCGAGATCTCGTCGTCGATCACGAAGATCTGCTCATTGTAAGGAAGGGATGTGACACCGTTGCCGTAGGTGTTGCAGACGCGGATCACATCATCGAGTACTTCGGGATCCACCAGAGGACGGATACCGTCATGGATGATCACCGTATCGTCCGGACTGCAGTGCTCCTCCAGATGATACACTCCGTTTCGGATGGACTCCTGTGCGGAATCTCCTCCGGAGATCACCCACTTTAACTTGGTGATATTGAACTGCTTTGCATACGCCCACAGGATGTCATGCCATCCGTCGATACATACGACCTCGATGGCATCCACCATCGGATGTCTCTGGAAACTCTCCAGTGTATAAACGATCACCGGCTTGTCGTATACGTTGATAAACTGCTTGGGAATGTCCTGTCCCATTCTGTGGCCGGAGCCCCCCGCTATGATGATTGCCGTATTCATGATTTGTCTCCCTTCGTCTCACTGCCTTCAAGAAGCGCTGTCGTCTGACCGTCCTCCACGCCCTCGGATGTCTCTCTTCGAAATACGATCCGGAAGGTGAGAAGCATCAGTTTCAGATCCAGCCAGTAAGAGAATTCCTGAATATAAGTCAGATCCAGTTTTAATTTATCGATCGGTGTGGTGTTGTACTTGCCGTACACCTGTGCATAACCCGTGATTCCGGCCTTCACCTTGAGGCGAAAGTCAAACTCGGGAATGGATTTTTCGTACTTTGCAAAGATTTCGGGCCGCTCGGGTCTCGGGCCCACCATAGACATATCGCCCGCCAGCACATTGAACAGCTGGGGCAGTTCATCCAAGTGCAGATTCCTTAACACGCGTCCGACCGGTGTCACCCTGTCGTCATGCTTGCTTGCAAGCTGTGCGCCCTCTTTCTCCGCATCCAGTCGCATGCTTCGAAATTTAAAGATCCGAAACTCCTTGCCGCCTCTGGTAAGACGCACCTGCCTGTAGAAGACCGGGCCTCCGTCACAGAGTTTGATGGCCAGTGCGATCAAAAGCATAAAAGGTGATGCTATAAGGAGCGCGATCAGTGAGAACACGATATCCATAAAGCGCTTCACAAAGCGCTGCTCTACATGAAGCCCGATGTTTCTGGACAGAAAGAGCGGTGTGTCCACCAGATACAGTGCATCGGATCCCTTCATGATGATATCGGTAATCTTCGGCACCACATACGTCCGGATAGAATGCTCATAGCAGTACTTCATGATGGTGTTTCGCTCTTCCGCCGGAAGGTCGTAGAGCAATGCGCCCTCAAAATCCAGCACTTCCGTCAGGATCTTCTCATACCCCTGCTTGTAGCTTACCACCTCGCAGACCTCGTACTTATCCTGCCTGGTGTTGATCTTCTTTAAGAAAGCCTCGGGCGGATAATTACCGTAGATTACGATGATCCTTCTGGGTGCGAAAAAGTACAGCGTCA
>CAMOHF010000020.1 GCA_946614685.1 uncultured Clostridia bacterium
GGAACCGCAGCCGTAATCTCTCCCGTAGGCAAGATCGTAGATCAAGGCAAGGAGATCTGCTTCGCAAGCGGTATGGAGGAGATGGGACCTTACACGAAGAAACTGTATGACACGCTTACAGGCATCCAGATGGGCAGAATCGAAGCTCCCGAAGGATGGATCAAGGTGATTGCATAAGATGAAACTTCTGACGATTACCATACCCTGTTACAACTCACAGGCATACATGAAAAAGTGCATCGAGCATGCACTTCTCGGCGGAGATGAGGTGGAGATCATCGTAGTTGATGACGGCTCCACCGATGATACCGCCAAGATCGCAGACGATTATGCCAAGAGATACCCGAACATCGTGAAAGCCATTCACAAAGAGAACGGCGGACACGGTGATGCGGTGTCCTGCGGCATTAAGGCTGCGACAGGTACCTTCTTTAAGGTGTGTGACAGCGATGACTGGCTTGATAAGAAGGCTTTCCCGAAGGTGCTCGATAAGCTTCGCGAGGTACGTGACGCAGGCACCGAGCTCGATATGCTTCTTACCAATTACATTTACGATAAGGTGGGAAGACGATACAAGCGCGTGATGCGTTACACGGATGCGCTTCCCGAGGAGGAGATTCTCTCCTGGGATACGGTGAAACTTCGCTTTAAGCGTCGTCAGTTTGTCATGATGCATTCGGTGATCTACCGGACTGCCATGCTTCAGGAGTTGGGACTTGAGCTTCCCAAACATACCTTCTATGTGGACAACATTTACGTCTTCCAGCCCATGCTTCGTGTGAAGACTTTTATGT
Organism: uncultured Clostridia bacterium; assembly: GCA_946614685.1. Lineage (GTDB taxonomy): Bacteria > Bacillota > Clostridia > Lachnospirales > Lachnospiraceae > Coprococcus_C. The sequence continues at coordinate 795 of CAMOHF010000020.1, forward strand.
TCCTCAATGTAGACCTGTATCACTATTATATCGGTCGCGAGGGTCAGTCGGTGAACGAAAAGACCATGATCAAGCGCATCGATCAGCAGATCTTTATCAACAAGTATTTAATTGATTACTTCAGTGAGAATAAGCCGGAGAATCCGGAACTTTACAAGTTCCTCAGAAAGTACGTGGATATGATGATGTGCGTATCATCGGCTTTGTGCCTGGTCGGAAAGACCAAGGAGCTTTTGGAGAAAAAGCGTGATCTCTGGAAGTATCTGAAGGAAAAAGATAAGAACTTATACAAAGAACTTCGAAGAAGTCTGCTCGGCGTCTTTATGAACTTCCCGGGTGCACCGGGACGGGCCGTATCCAGACTCTCTTACAGGATCACCCAGAAACTGTTCGGATTCAATTAGCTTTTTTGGATAACCGCGCAGGAAGCAGATAGACGGCCACATAGAGAATGGCTGCCATTACCACACCGCCCGTAAGGTCGATGACGGAGTGCTGCTTTAAGAACAGGGTGGACATAAGAATAAAGACGGAAAGAACGGTTGCGGGAATAAGCAGCCGTTTTTTTCGTGCGGGTCCCGTGGTGTGAAAGAGCGCGATCAGACATCCCAGGGTATTAAATACATGCAGGGACGGGAATACATTGGTACAGGTATCCGCTTCGTGCAGACGCTCCACCAGGGAACAGCAAAAATTATCCCGCAGGGTGATCTGCTCGCGGAGATGAAGGCCGTTGGGCCAGAGTGCACATACGATGAGGAAGATTGTCATACCTGCAAACATAAAGATGCACATACGGATGAACTCGCTCTTGGAGTAAAAGAATTCGTAGATAAAGACTGCGGGTACAAAAAGAAACCACAGATAGTAAGGTATGATAAAGTACTCGCAGAAGGGAATCATATCATCGAGGGGGGAATGGATCACGAAATAGTCCGTGGTCACATGATGCTCGAGCCAGACAAAGCAGGGCATGTAAAACAATGCGTAACAAAACAGCAGCGCGTGATTGTATTTTTTCCACCATGCTTTCATGCAGGCATACCTCCGTAAGACGTAAACATTAACATTATATTGAATGAAACTGGTTTCGTCAATTCAAACTGACGGGACTTTTTTTGATCTGTCATTTTATTGTCACATTGGCATGATAGAGTTACGTCAGAGTCGGGAACAAACGCCCGCATATGAGAATAAAAAAGGAGAAATGAACATGGAAATCTTAAGAGTTGAACATCTGAGCAAGATATACGGAGAGGGAGAGAAGGAGGTTCGCGCAGTGGATGACGTATCCTTCTCGGTGGAAAAGGGAGAATTCCTCGCGATCATCGGTGCCAGCGGAAGCGGAAAATCCACACTGCTGCATTTGCTCGGCGGTGTTGACCGGCCCACATCCGGCAAGGTGCTGATCGACGGAGAAGATATCTACGGGCTGAATGATGAAAGCCTGGCTATCTTCCGCAGGAGGCAGGTTGGGCTCATCTATCAGTTCTACAATCTGCTGCCGGTGCTTACGGCAAAAGAAAACATAACCCTTCCGATGGATCTGGACGGACAGACGCCGGATCCGGAAAAAGTGGAGCGCATCATATCGCAGATGGGACTTACGGGAAGGGAGGATCATCTTCCCAATCAGATGTCCGGAGGTCAGCAGCAGCGCGTGGCCATCGGCAGAGCGTTGATCAACGACCCGGCCATCATTCTGGCGGATGAGCTTACGGGAAATCTGGATCAGAAATCGACGGAGGAAATCGTGGAACTCCTCAGGGTGGCCAACAAGCAGAACAAACAGACGGTGATCGTCATCACCCATGATCTTGAGATCGCAAAGCAGGCAGATCGTGTGATCACGATTTCCGACGGCAGGATCGTGAAGGATGAGAGAAACTAGGAGAGGGAAACGGTGAGGTAACAATGGACTTTTTAAAGACATTTACGAAAAAGAATATGGCTCGAAACAAAAAGCGTACCGTGGTAACCATCATCGGCGTGATGCTTTCCGCGGCACTGATCTGTACGGTTGCCGGTATGAGTGCTTCCTTTATGAAGAGCCTCAGGGAAAACGAGATCAGGACTGTCGGAAGCTTTCATGCGCAGTTTTGCGATGTTCCCGCGGATAAGCTTTCTCTGATCACGGAGAATGTCCATGTTGAAGAATACTGTATTACAAGTGCAAACGAGATCGCGTTAAATGAGGCAAGCGAAAAAGAATCTCTCCCTTTTATCAATCTGGTGAGATTTGATGCGACGGCAAATGACATGCTGGCGGTGCAGCTTACAGAGGGAAGACTTCCGGAAAAAGAGGGTGAGATCGTAATTCCCGAGCAGATCAACACCATGTGTAACAGTCATCTTGCGGTTGGAGATACGATGCGGCTTCCTGTTGGAAAACGTATGTGGAACGGCATGGAGATCGCGTGCTGGTATCCCATCATTACCAAGGACAATGCATCGACCTTCCTGTCGATGATCGAGGAATCGGATCCGGATCTTTACGAAAAATGTAAGGACACTACACCGGATGAAACATTTGAGATTTATGAAACACGGGAATACAAGGTGACCGGTATTATGACCGAGATGTGTTCCTATGCGAGAAATTACGACAATGTATCTCTTCCATGTATCGTATGGAGTGACGATCGGGATTTGACGGACAGTGAAGAACTTGTCTCTGTCTACGTAAGATTTGATGATGTAAAACATGCGGATGAATACTGTGATCAGATTCAGGTGTCTTATGATGATGTCAGTGACGGGGTCGCTTACACCAAAACGGATCTGGCACGCTTAAACGGAAGCGTGAATGATACCGTAAACCGCACGTTTCAAAGGATAGTACTTGTTATCCTCATTGTGATCGTAAGCATGAGTGTCTTTGTGATCACCAACAGTTTTCGGATTTCGGTGTCCGAAAAGGAGGGACAGTACGGAATGCTTACCTCCATCGGGGCCACGAAAAAACAGATCAAAAAGACGGTATACGCTGAGGGTGCACTGATCGGAATCATAGGTACATTGAGTGGAATTTTGCTCGGAATCCTGGTAATGCTTGCCCTGGTAGCGATTGTGAATTACCTGATGAGCGATCTTTTGTCGATGCATATGGTATTTGCCTTCCCCTGGTGGGTAGCGCTTCTGACAGCACTTATGACTGCGATCACTATTTATTTTTCCTGCATGATCCCGGCAAGGGCAGCAGCCAAGATACCGCCCATTGAAGCGATTCGCGGAAACCGGGATTACAATGCAAAACTTACGGGCAAGAAACTAAAAACGAGCAATATGATCCGAAGATTATTCGGCGTGGGCGGTGTTATCGCAAGCAAGAACTTAAAGCGGAGCCGCCGCAAGTACCGCACGACGGTGGTATCCCTGGTGCTTGGGGTCGCGGCCTTTGTAGGACTGTCTTCCTTCATCAATCTCGGAGAGTCGGCGGTTCGGACACAGTACACCTCCGTGGAATATGATCTCATGGCCAATATGATGCTGAATCCCGAAGTGGTAGAGAACGGAGTGGAAAAGACGGCTTCAGTCTGGAAGAAAGTGAGCGGACTCCCTCACGTGGACAGACTCTACACCTATCAGTACACGGATTTCTATCTGTCTGCGGAAGCATACGGTTCCGAGGAAGTCTGGAATGATCCCGAAGGACAGTTTTCCTTAGGTGTGGTTTTAATGTCGGATGAGGATTTTCGCGAATACGCAAAGAAGGTCGGCGTAAAGGAAAAAGACATGGAAAATGCCGTGATCCTTGCGGACGATTATACGGAATACGGAGAGAAGACGAAGATCTACCGGCTGACCAATCTGTCGGAGGGGGATTCCTTCCACGGCGAACTCGAAGTGTCGGAGAACGGAGATTTAGCCCGCAAGCCGATGGATCTTACGGTAGCAAAGGTGACGGATGTACATCCCATCGGTTATGAAACCCTGTACGGTGGGAACAGAGGCTTGATCGCTGTACCGGCAAGCCGTTTTGCCGCATACAGTTTCCCTGAGCAGTCCGGGGCCTTTATTAAATCGGACGATGCGGAGGCTGCAGAGACCGAGATTACAGATCTGATGCTGACGGATGAGACGTACGGTCTTCAGGTGTATGTATACAACCTGAAGGAAGAATCGTCGCAGATGAAACGAGTGCTGATCACGGTCAGCATCTTCCTTTATGGCTTTGTAATTGTGATCACATTGATCGGTGTGACCAATGTTATAAACACAATCTCCACGGATATGAATTTCAGGGCGAGAGAATTTGCCATGTTAAAATCCGTGGGTATGAGCGGACGGGAGTTTAACCGCATGATACGGCTTGAGAGCCTGATGTACGGAGCAAAGTCTTTGGCCATCGGCCTTCCCATCGGTGTGCTGATCGCATACGCGCTTAACAAAGCTTTTTCCGGATCCTTCGAGGTAGCGTTTCAACTGCCGCTTGTATCGATGCTGATCTCCGTGCTTGCCGTGGCGTTGATCGTCGGCTTTACAATGCATTTGTCACTTGTTAAAATAAACAGACAGAACATTATCGAAACGATCAGAAAACAGACCCTATAGGAGAATATATGAGACTGAATGCAATCTTGGTGGAAGACAGCCCCATGATCATCAAGGGGCTGGAATATACAATGGAACAGGCAGGATACGATGTCAGTATATTTATATCTTTCGAGCATGCGAAAAAACACTTGTATGACAAGGCATATGACATCGCGATCTTAGACGTCAACCTCCCGGACGGTAACGGATTTGACCTGTGCAGGCTGATCAAGGAGGATTTAAAGATCCCCGTGATCTTCCTTACGGCCAAGGACACGGAAAACGACGTGGTGAAGGGATTTGATGTGGGCGGAGATGATTACATCATCAAGCCCTTCCGCAACAAGGAGCTGATCTCCCGCATGAACAATGCGCTGAAGAAATCGGGCAAGGATCAGAGAAAACTCCGCATCGGCGATGTGGAACTTTCCGCGGACGAAAGCCGCGTATATGTAAAGGGAGAGGAACTTTCGCTCTCTCCCCTGGAGTTTAAGATTCTGCTTACCCTGTGCCAGAATGCCGGACATACCATGACAAGGGAAGTGCTGCTTGAGCGGATCTGGGATGCTGCAGGAAACTTCGTGGAGGATAATACTCTGACGGTTTATATCCGCAGAATACGCGGAAAACTCGGCGACTCGGACATCATACAGACCATCAAGGGTGTCGGATACAGGGTGGATGCAAATGCATAACGAGAGCAAAAAAGAAAGATATGCGAAGGTCTTTGTGCCGCTTGCCTTTTTGCTGCTTCTCGCGCTTGCGCTTGTCTACTTAAACAGTGTGCGCGTGCGGAGCGCAGTGGGAAAGGTTACGCGTAATACGGATACTATGCTTGCGGGATACCTGATGGAACATCACCCGGAGATACCGCCGGAAACCGTTTTGGACGTCATCAACAACAGAGACGGGAATAAGAATGCGTCAAAGGAAGAGGCAGAACTGCTTCAAAGGGAAGGAGAGGAATTCCTTCAAACCTACGGTTACGACGCAAACTATGAATCCCGAAGCGTTGCACGCATCATACGAAACGGCCATATTGTCGACCTTTTGATCCTTGCCGCAGCCTGTCTGCTTGCTACCTTGATCTTTGTTCTGCGGGATCGAAGACGCAGGGAGGAGATTGATCGGGCAACGGGATACTTAAGAAAACTAAACGACGGCTCCTATGATCTGATGCTCTCCGACAATACGGAGGAAGAACTGTCGCGCCTTAAAAATGAAATCTACCGTACCACCGTGATCCTTCGGGAAATCGCCGAGGAAAAAACAAAGGAGTCGAAGCGCCTGTCACAGTCGATGGAAGATATATCCCATCAGCTGCGCACTCCGCTTGCGTCCATGAGTATCATGATCGACAATATCTGTGACGATCCGGAGATGCCTGCGGATATCAGAAATGAATTCTTAAAGGACATTCTGGACCAGGTGGGATGGATGTCGGAACTTGTGAATTCCCTCCTGACCCTTGCCAAGTTTGACGCAGGGGCCGTGGTGATGAAACGCGAGCCGGTTGATGTAAGTATGCTCCTTGATGAAGCGGTTGACCGACTTGGCATCCTGCTGGATGTGCGCGATGTGGAAGTGGTCAGGGAAACAAACGAAGAAAAAGAAGGTGCGGCGCCGGTTGTTATAACCGGAGACCGCAAATGGCAGCTCGAAGCAATTTCCAATATCATCAAAAACTGTGCGGAGCACAGCCCTGCCGGATCAAAGATCCATCTTAAGGTGTCGGACAACAGCATCTATACCTGTATCGAGGTAAGGGATGAGGGAGAGGGCATCCTTCCGGAGGACTTGCGGCACATTTTCGAGCGGTTCTATAAGGCGAAGAATTCGAGACCCGAGAGCATCGGCATCGGACTGTCGCTTGCAAAAAGCATCGTGGAGGCCGGGGACGGTCGGATCACGGTCGAATCCGAGCCCGGATGCGGAAGTACCTTCACCATCAAGTATTACAAATGACGGAATTGCACCGAACACCGAATACTGCTATACTATACCCATGTGTAAGGTAAATGTATTAATGTCAACTTATAACGGAGCCGAGCATCTTTCGGAGCAGGTTGTATCTATTATGGAACAGACGCTTCCCGGAGTGGTGCTTACTGTGCGCGACGATGGATCTGCGGATGCAACCCTCGAAGTTTTAAAACAGCTTGAGGCATTGTATCCCGGAAGGATCACAGTGATCGCAGGGGAGAATATCGGCTACAGAAAAAGCTTTCTGTCCCTGCTTTCCATGGCTGCGCCTTCCGACTATTATGCCTATGCGGATCAGGATGACGTGTGGCTGGCGGAAAAACTGGAGGTTTCCGTCAATGAGCTAAACAGAGACGGGACATGTCTTTACGTTTCCTCCCTTTGGATCACGGACGGAGAACTTCATAAAAAGAGCAAGAACACCTTTCCAAATTACAAGCCCGGACTCGGATCCGTGCTGGTGCGGAATCGTTTTCCCGGGTGTGCGATGGTCTTTGACGAGCGGGTGCGAAGCCTGGCTTCTAAGTTTCTCGAACAGCATCCGGTACCGGAGGAGATCCCGACGCATGATGCCTTAATCTCAGCGTGTGCCTGTGTGATCGGCGATACCTATGTGGATAGCCAGCCGCTTCTGTTGCACAGAAGGTTTGCCGGAAGTGTAAGCGGCGGCGGACAGGGCGTGATCAAGCGGATCAAGGTGGAAGCGAGACAGGTGTTTGGGGAGAAGCATACCAATTACCGTATCGCGAGATTTTTGCTTGACTATGCGGGCGGAAGCATGACCAAGGCTGATCGGGCGCTGCTTACCGAACTGGTCGGTTATCATAAAAACCGCACCGCAAGGAAACGGCTGCTTTCGGATAAGCGTTTTTCCTCGGGCATGCGTATTGCGGATCTGGAGATGAAGTTAAAAGTATGGATGGGAAATTACTGATTGCCGCAGGCATCGTTACATACAATCCCGATATGGAGCGTCTTAAGGCTACGGTGGACCGTATCTCAAAAGAGACGGATCTTTTGCTGATCGCGGACAACGGGTCTGACTCCGTGGAGGAGATCCGAAGGATCTGCAAGGGACGTGCACATTTGCTGGCGTTTCCCGAAAACAGGGGAATCGCATATGCCCTAAACGCCATTATGAAGGGCGCGAAGGCGAAAGGTGCCGCATGGGTTCTTACGCTGGATGATGACTCCGATCTGCCCGACGGTATGATCGAAGCCCTTTTTTCATGCACAAAGGAAGAGAAAGTGGCGATCGTATGTCCGCGCGCTTTTGATGTGAATGCGGGTGAGGAAGTAAAGGCTGCATTTTATGAGACGAAGGGAGAGATCGCCGAGGTGGATCAGTGCATTACATCCGGCGCTCTTACATCTGTAGAGGCATGGGAGAGAGTGGGAGGTTACGATGAATACCTTTTTATTGATATGGTTGATTTTGATTTTTGCCATCTTGTGAGAGAGGCAGGGTATCGGATCTTAAAGAATAATCGCGTAACACTTCCGCACGCCATCGGCAAGACAGAAGTCCGTCATTTTCTTTTTATGAAGGTGCACGTGATGAATCACAGTGCTATGAGAAAGTATTATATGACCAGGAACAGAATCTACTGTGCCTACAAGCACACGGGAAGGATGGGATTCCGCAATCTCTTCGGAATCATCAAAGCGCTTGTTTTGATCCTTTGCTATGAGACGGATAAGCGTGCAAAGATTTCCGCGGTACTCCGGGGACTCAGGGACGGAATTCGCGCACGAAGGAGAGTATTATGAAGCGGGAAGGACCGGAAGACAAAAGCAAAATCGCGCAACACGCGATTAAATGGGCAGCAATTCTCGGGCTGCTTTTTTTTGCCTGCGCAAAGAATCGCGATTTTATGCGGGACGCTATGCGCTGCGTGAAGGATACGACACCTGCCTGTATCGGAATCATCTTCCTGCTCGGGAACGCATACATCGTCCTGGCAGGACTCATTAACAGCATCATGACGAGGACGGGTGATGTACATGTACCTGCGGCGGGCGGTATCTATTGTGAGTATATGTGCGCCTTTTATCGTCTGACCACCCTGGGAAGCGGTGGAGGGATCGCGCAGGTGTACTACTATCACACCAAGGGGATTCCGGCGAGCCGGGGACTCGGCATGGCTGTCTGCCAGTATACGTTTCACAAGATCGCCATCGGGATCTACGGTGTGATCGGTTTCCTTGTGATGCTCTTTATGGAACCTGAGCTGGTGTCCGCCTATCGGTGGTTCCTGCTTGCGGGTATCTTTGTGATCGCGGCGATCTGCGCATTTTTGTTTGTGATCATGGTATCAAAGAAATTTTCGGATGTGACCTTCCTGATCGGATATAAGCTTGCGGGAA
>CAMOHF010000021.1 GCA_946614685.1 uncultured Clostridia bacterium
GAACGGTCCACCTTTGTTGGATCCTTTCCGGAAAATGCACCGCCGCCGTGACGTGCATATCCACCGTATGTGTCTACGATAATCTTACGGCCTGTGAGGCCGGAATCTCCGTGCGGTCCGCCGATCACAAAACGACCGGTGGGATTGATAAAGAACTTGGTATTTGCATCGATCATCTCTGCGGGAAGTACCACGTCGAAGACATGCTTTCTGATGTCCTCGTGAATCTGCTCCTGTGTCACTTCCTCTCCGTGCTGGGTGGAAAGAACCACAGCATCAAGTCTTGCAGGCTTGCCGTTCTCATCATACTCGACGGTAACCTGTGTCTTGCCATCGGGGCGAAGATAAGGAAGTGTTCCGTTCTTTCTGACTTCCGTCAGGCGACGGGATAATTTGTGTGCAAGTGCGATGGGATAAGGCATAAGCTCCGGTGTCTCATTCACCGCATAGCCGAACATCATACCCTGATCGCCGGCACCGATGGCCTCGATCTCCTCGTCGGACATGGTGTTCTCCTTCGCCTCGAGTGCCTTGTCAACGCCCATGGCGATGTCTGAACTCTGCTCGTCGATCGCTACCACAACACCGCAGGTATCTGCATCGAAACCGTATTTTGCTCTGTCGTATCCGATCTCACGGATGGTGTTTCTGACCGTGTTCTGTATATCCACGTATGCACTGGTGGAGATCTCGCCCATCACCAGTACAAGTCCTGTCGTAACCGCAGTCTCGCAAGCCACACGGCCGTTCGGATCCTGCTTTAAAATTTCATCGAGGATGGCATCCGAGATCTGATCGCAGATCTTGTCGGGATGTCCCTCGGTCACTGACTCTGATGTAAAAAGTCTTCTTTCCAAAATTATATCCTCCTCTTAATCGCTGCCGCAAGCGCCTTGGACTCCTCGGAATCCGTCTCTCCCTGCTGCCAGCAGCTGATACCTACGCCGTCATCCGCATCTCTGGGAATCAGATGCAGATGAAAATGATGCACCGTCTGTCCCGCACACTCGCCGTTGTTCTGAACGATATTCATACCCTCGCAACCGGTTTCATCCTTGATCGCACGCGCGATCACAGTCGCAAGCGAGAACAGTCTTCCGGCCGTATCTCCATCGATATGGAAGATATCATCATAATGCTCCTTGGGAATGATCAATGCATGTCCGCGACTCGCCGGTGAGATGTCCAAAAAGCACTTGAACTCCGGACTGTCGTATATGGTAGCCGACGGGATCTCTCCGCGGCCGATCTTACAAAACAGGCAATCATCTTTTGTCATAGCGTACCTCCTATGCCTTAAAGCCTCGGGTGGTTACATCCACCCCGCTCACACTCTCATTTAACACACCCTTGCCATAGGTAAGGCCTGCGTATACCTGATGCGTGTTCTTCATGACCGGACCCTCGCGATCCAGCTCATGCAGATGCTCGAATCCGACTTTAAGATTATCCAACATTGTCACACATCTGTCAAGTTCGTCCGGTACGCCTCGGATGGCACTTTTGTTCAGTTTTCCGTAAATGAACCTGAGGATGGCGATCACGCGCGCCCCCAGCGGATCCGCCGGTGCAAAGCTGGCGCAGAGTTCATTCACCGATCGTCTGGCAAGTTCCACAGAATGCGCATATGCCTCCGCGTCCTGCGCTGCGTATGAATTCAGACTGTCCTTCATATGACAGACCGCAATATCAGTAAGAACCAGGATCAATCCGCTTTGATTGGCCTGGCTCGTTCGAAGTGTGAATTCTTTTATCTGTTCTTTGGTCATAATCGGATCCCCCTTTTTGTCCAAACAAAAAATGAAACATGACACACGGCAGCGAGGGAGCAAACCGTGTGCCATGTTCCCATATATTACTGTAACAGCTGAAGGATGGACTCGGGACGTTCGTTGGAACGCTGCATCATGGAGATTGCAGCCTGCGACAATACGTCCTGCTGTGTATAGTTCGTCATCTCCTCAGCCATATCAGTATCCATGATACGTGAGTATGCCTCAGTGATACTCTCACTCTGGATCTTGAGGCTGTCATAGGTATCGTTCAGACGGTTCTCGTAAGCTCCGAGTCCGGAACGAATATTGGAAATCTTCTTGTCGGCCGCATCGATCTTCTCGATGGCTTCCGATGCATGTGCGTGGGTGTACATGATGAGTTCATCCACACCGAGGCCCTTCGCATCCACCTTCGGAATATCAAGCTCGATCTGCTCACCGGAATTGGCACCGATCTGGATCACCATGGTACCTGCGGAGAGAACTTCGATCTCCGTACTGCCGACGGAATCAGGAAGTACTTCGACGGTCATCTCGAATCCGTTTCTGTCTATTATATTAACCTCATTTCCCTTGGTTGTAAAGGTGGCAGTTTGAGAAAATCCGTTGCCTGTGGGCGTGATCGTTGCCTCGCAATCGGTTCCCGCCACGGATGTGCCTGTCGTAATTCCGAGAAGTGCCTCCAGATCCGGGTTGGAAACCTCGATATCCAGAGTCTCGGCAAGTCCGTATTCCTTGGTGATCAGATATACCGGATCTCCGGTCGCAAAATCGCTGCTGGTCGTACCGCCATCCGGGGAAGCTACGACATCCACGCCGATCTTGGTCAGATGTGCCTGTAGTTCCTCAAAGACCTCCGTCATGCTCATGCCTTCGTTGATGGTGATCTCAAATCCGTTCACCTTCACCATACCGGCCTCGGCTGCCGTTACGGTCGCGCCGGAATTGGTAATACCTGTGGCAAGCTTCGCCTGGGTTGCCGCCTGAGTGATCTCCATCTCATAGATGCCGGGGTTGACATCCTTGGAGATGTAGGTTGCTTTCATATTGCCGTCCGTGGACAGAGATCTTCTGGCAAGTCCGCCGTTTAAGAGCTTCTGTCCATTGAACGCCGTGGTATCCGCGATCTGGTTGATCTCCTCCTCTAAAGCATTGATCTCCTCCTGGATCGCATCTCTGTCTTCTTCGGAATTCACATCCTCAGCAGCCTTCACTGCAAGTTCGCGCATACGCGCAAGGATGCGGTGCATCTCGTCGAGTCCGCCCTCTGCGGACTGAATGACGGAAATACCGTCGTTGGAATTTAATGCCGCGCGATCAAGTCCCTTGATCTGTGCATCCAGCTTGGTGGAGATGGCAAGTCCGGCCGCGTCATCCGCGGGGCTTGTGATCTTCTTGCCGGATGAAAGTCTCGACATGGACTTTGCGATGTTGTTGTTGATCTTTGCAAAATGGTCACTGGCGTTTAGAGCCATGGAATTGTGATTGATTCTCATAATAGCACCTCCGGATTCGGTCTGGTCTCATAACTATATTATGTATCGGATCATACACGCTTTTTCTTAACAAAGAACTTTCCCGATCTCGCGAACCAGAACTCTGGCTGCACTGTAGCTTACGGAAAGACGTTTCTTCGGATCCTCCCCGCCGGATGCGGGTACTGTTTCCACCGGCATCTTTCTTCCGAAGGATACCCCTCCTGCGTCCACGCCCTCGGCCGAAAGTGCTTCCGCAAACGCTTCCGCTGCCCGGTCAAGGCGCTCGTTTCCTTCCGAGGTCTCGGCGTAGAGTGAACCGACAAGAAGTCCGCTTGCCGATACGGCAAATTCTCCGCGCACGTAACCCATTTCCTCTCCGTGGATCCCTACGGAGAGCGTTCCTTCGCCCTCACGCAGGGACAGATTCATCACGGAAAGACCGTCTCCGGTTTGTAAAGGAATTCTGTATTTTCCGTGTTTTGCCATGTCAGAGAGCACCGTGAATCCGGCCTGGATCCGTTTGACTGTAACCAGGTCGCCGCTTCCGATGGTGCCCATGATTCCGCCCGTATACATCGCCTCGGTCATCCTGTCCCGAAGGTCCTGATAGGTGAGCGTCATCTCTTCGCTGCTGAATAGTTTGGAAAGGAGATCTTCGGGTGTAAAGTCCAAGGGGATCTCTTCCCCGGACATGGAGCGCGCCATACGGTCCGTCTCCTCATCCACCAGGTCTTCCTTTCGTTCGTCTTTGAATTTCATCTTGGAAAGGAGCTCGGATACCAGCTGATAGAATCCGCCGGGCCCGTCCGTTTCCACCATGGCGATGGCTTCCTCGCCGAGCATGCTTTCGGCAAATGCGCTCTCGATCTGCGCATCGATTCTGCTACCTTTTACCTCTACCTCCGAAAGCATACCGAAGGTATCGTCCACGGTTGCGTCGATCCCCGCACCGGCCACGCTTCTGGCCGCCGCAAGCAGGTTTCTTATGGTCAGCCTGCTGCCGTTCGCAAAGAGGAATCCCGCTTCCCGGTCTCCCGACTTCGCGAGCTTATGCATCATACGGAAGATGCCGATGTAGCTCTCGCGCTCCGCAGCACTTACGTCTCCCGTCTTTTCCATATCGCGAAGGAAGGTTGCAAAATCCTCCGCCTCGGATACTCCGTTGTGATAGTTCTTCTCACGGAGTGTTTTGTTCAATTCACCGATCTCCACATCCATGGGGTTGATGCCGTCGCGGATCATGGAGAGAACGGCTTCGGGATAGAAGGCATCCATCAGATCGTTCACCTGTCTGTCCCTGTAGATAACCTCACGGATATTCTCCTCCGTGATCGCAATGCTGTTGTAACCGAGGATCCGCACAGCACGCATGTGCTCCTCGTCCGCTTCCATATGCAGATCGGACAGGATATCCCCGATATTGGAAAAAGCCTTTCGGATGCTGTCTCCCATATCGGCACGGGGTGCGGTTCCCACAACCTCGTAGCTTCTTCTTACCGTCTCCGCCATCCGCGCGGCGGCACCACCTTCCACATCTACGGAAGCCATACGAAACTCTGCGCGTGCGTACACGGAATTCACCGTAAAGCGCTCATAGAGATTCTGTCCCAGAATGTCTGCGGGCGCATCCGCAATGCCGTGGAGTTTCTCCGTCATCTCGCGGTACAGAGTAAGATTCTCTTCGGTTTCCGGAACTCCGGCTCTGTCAAATGCTTCCGAAACCAGTGCCTGCTCCGCCTGCTTTAAGGCGGACACCACCTTCGAAAGCTCTCTTGTATCGATATGCAGGTCCATCTTCACCATGCGGTAAGACACCTGCTCGGTCATATAAAGACGGATCTCTTCCATCTGACGCATGGACGTCACTGCATTTCTCTCGTTCTCCGTAAGCGGTGTAAAGTCATCCGCCACCGCCCTCTTCACTGCCCCTTCGCTTCTTTGATAGTAAAGCGCCGACGCAATGGTGATCTGCTTTCCGGAGAGCGCCATATCAAAGACGGTCTCCGTCCGGATCTCCTGTACATGCGTATACAGGGCGTGCGCCGCATCCGCGGAAGGGTGTGTGGCTGCTTCCGCCTCGGCAAGCGCCAAAGCGCCGGTCTCTCCGAGCGGCTTACCCGCAAAGGTTCTGTAGAGATCCAGGGTTTTGATATTCTCAGTTGTAACGGGAAGCTCCGCCTCAAGCAGAAGCTTCGCCGTCTCAAGTCTTGTCTCGTCTGCGGGAAGTCCGGCCTGGGCGATCACGCGCTCCACCTGCGGCTGCAGTTTTGAAAATGCCTCATCCTTCACGGACGGATCCGTCGTCCCGCTGAAATGTGCCTTATATAAGTTCTCCTCCGTAAGCGGAAGATTGTTTCTGATCAGATAGACAAAATCCTTGTCCTCGGGTACGAGGTCTTTTTCGCGGATCACATCTGCCGTCGATACCCCTGCAAGATCCACCTCGGCGCCGTTCACCAGAAGGCTTCCTCCGGTCGTTGTCACATCGGAGAAATCCCCGTCTGCCACGGAAGCCGCAGCCAGCATCTGCTTTAAGTCATCGCGGTGCATCTGTCCGCGCATATTGTTCACAAGGCCCATCAGATCGGACAGCTTCGTGGAACTTACATCCACGCCCATCTGTCTTAAGCGCTCGATCTCCTCACGGCTCAGGTGCTTGGCGATCTCTCTTGCCTCTTCGTTCGACTCGCGTTCGCTCGTTCCGGCATCCTCCGCGCGTTCCTTCGCCTGTTCCTTCATGTCGCGAAGGTACTCCTTGAAGTTCTCCATCACCGTGCGGTCCGATCCGCCCTTCGGATCCTTCTTATAGACAATAGAATCGGCGCCACCGATTCCCTGCGTAGGATCAGCGCCGCCTGTATGTACTGACGCACGCAAGGAGGGATCCGCAAATGCACCGACCCCTGCGTGTGTCTCATTGATATGATTGTTGAAATTCGTAAGCTCCATGCGGTTCTCCGTTTCCATACTCGTCCTGTACAACATATGTATCGGACGATTGTCGGATTTTCATAACCGGCTTACGCTTGATCTTCTTTCTCTGACGTGCTGATCTCCTTCACGATATAGACCGGACGCGCCTTATTCTCCGTATAGTTCTTCGCCATATACTCTCCCAGAATACCGATGGAAAAAAGCTGCACACCGGAAAGGAGCAGAATCAGCGAGGCAAGTGTCGGATAGCCCGGCACCGGATCGCCGAAGATCAAAGTTTTGATCACGATCCAAAGCATCATAATGATCGCTAAAAGGCAGAAGATGAATCCGAGAACGGATGAAAGCACCAGCGGCTTTACGGAGAAAGCCAGAATACCGTCCACCGCATAGGAGAACAACTTTCTGAAGCTCCACTTGGACTTTCCGGTCGCGCGCTGCTCTACCGTGTAGGGCATGTAGTAGGTCTCAAAGCCGACCCACGCAAAGATACCCTTGGAGAATCTGCATCGCTCGGGCAGGGATAAGATCGCATCCACCACCACGCGGCGAAGCAGCCTGAAGTCGCTGGCCGCACTGACAAATTTTACATCCGCCATGTGATTGATCAGCTTATAGAACATCCCCTTAAACGCGGAAAGGATCTTGCTCTCCTTGCGTTTTTCCTGGTAGGCCGCCACAGCGTCATACTCCGGGTGCTCGTCTAAGATCTTCACCATCTCTGCGATGTACTTCGGATTCTGCTGCATATCCGCATCGATCACCGCCGTGTACGCTCCCGTCGACTCCCGAAATCCCGCGAGCAATGCCGCTTCCTTTCCGAAGTTTCTGGAGAAATTGACTGCCTTGACTCTGTACGGGGACTTCTCGGACAGCTCTTTTAAAGCCTTCCAGGTTCCGTCCGTACTTCCGTCGTTGATGAAAATGATCTCCGTGTCTTCAATTATATGGGACAGTGATGCCACGACGGCCTCATATAAGAGGCCGACGTTTCCTTCTTCATTGAAGCAGGGCACCACGATGGATAATTTGGTCATAAGATTAAAGATTTACCTTCACCTTTTCAAGTTTCCAGATCTCTTTTGCATACTGCTCGATGGTTCTGTCGGAAGAGAACTTGCCTGCGCATGCCGTGTTCAACATCGCCATCTTCGCCCAGGTTGTCGTATCCTTGTATGCGGCATTGACGCGCTTCTGCGCCTCTGCATAGGAATCGAAATCCTTCAATGTAAAGTATACATCGTTTCTTAAGAGTGAATCATAGAGATCGCGGAAGAGATCCTTGTCACCGTTCGAGTATGTTCCGTCCACAAGCTGGTCAAGCACACGCTTTACCGCAGGATTGGAATTATACACATCCATGGGAAGGTATCCGCCCTCGCGCTCATACTTCATAACTTCTTCCGCACTCATACCGAAGATAAATGCATTGTCGATGCCGACTTCCTCGACGATCTCGACATTCGCACCGTCCATGGTTCCGAGTGTGGGCGCACCGTTCAACATAAACTTCATGTTACCGGTACCGGACGCCTCTCTTGAAGCGGTGGATATCTGCTCGGATACATCTGCTGCCGCAAAGATGATCTCCGCATTGGATACTCTGTAGTTCTCAATGAATACCACCTTGATCTTGCCCTTGATGGACTTGTCGTTGTTGATCACGTCCGCTACGGAGTTGATCAGCTTGATGGTAAGCTTCGCGGTCTTGTAGCCGGCTGCCGCCTTCGCGCCGAAGATGAAGGTCGTCGGTGTGAAATCCATATCCGGGTTCGCCTTTAACTCATTGTACAGGTGCATAATGTGCAGGATGTTGAGCTGCTGACGCTTGTACTCATGCAGACGCTTTACCTGTACGTCGAAGATGGAATCCGGATCCACGTCGATGCCGTTGTGCTCCTTGATGTACTCGGCAAGACGGATCTTGTTCTTCTTCTTGATGTCCATGAATTCCTTCTGGGACTTCTTCTCTGCAGCAAATTTCTTGAGCTTGGAAATCTGAGAGAGATCCGTGATCCAGCCGTCACCGATCTTCTTGGTCACCCATGCAGCAAGCAGGGGATTGCCGTGAAGAAGGAATCTTCTCTGTGTGATACCGTTGGTTTTATTGTTGAACTGATCGGGACGCATCTCATAGAAGTCCTTCAGTTCTCTCTTCTTTAAGATCTCTGTGTGAAGTCTTGCCACACCGTTGACGGAGAAGCTTCCTGCGATGGCAAGATGTGCCATCTTCACCTGTCCGTCATAGAGGATCGCCATGCTTCTTACCTTGTCCTGATTTCCGGGATAGGTATCCTCGATCAGCATTACAAAGCGACGGTTGATCTCGTCGATGATCTGATAGATACGGGGAAGCAGTCTCTGGAAGAGGTCGATGGGCCACTTCTCAAGTGCCTCAGCCATGATGGTGTGGTTGGTGTATGCGCAGGTTCTGCATGTGATATCCCATGCGTCATCCCACTCAAGATGCTCCTCATCCACAAGGATACGCATCAGCTCCGCAACCGTAACGGTGGGATGTGTATCGTTGAGCTGGAAGGTTACCTTGTTCGGGAGATCGTGGATATCGGCGTTGTTCTCCTTGAACTTTAAGATCGCTCTCTGTACGGAAGCAGATACGAAGAAGTACTGCTGCTTTAAGCGAAGCTCCTTGCCCGAATAGTGATTGTCGTTCGGATAGAGCACCTCTACCAGGTTTCTTGCAAGGTTCTGCTGCTCTACCGCCTTCTGGTACTCGCCCTTGTCGAAGGAATTTAAGTTGAACTCCTCCTCGGGAGCCGCATCCCAGATACGAAGTGTATTTACAATGTTGTTGCCATATCCGATCACGGGAAGATCATAAGGAATCGCACGGATCGCCTGATATCCGTCATGTACGAAGTAATTCTTTCCGTCTACGCACTCGGTTCTTACATAACCGCCGAAACGTACCTCAACTTCATACTCGGGGCGTTTTACCTCGAAGGGATTTCCGTTCTTTAACCAGTTGTCCGGCTTCTCAACCTGATAACCGTCCTCAATGGCCTGCTTGAACATACCATAGCGGTAACGGATACCACAACCGTATGCGGGATAACCGAGGGTTGCAAGAGAATCCAGGAAGCAGGCGGCAAGACGGCCGAGACCACCGTTTCCTAACGCTGCGTCCGGCTCCTGATCCTCAATAAAGTTGATATCAAAGCCCATCTCATCTAACGCTTCCTTCACCTGCTCATAGTAGGTAAGGTTGATCAGGTTATTTCCCAAAGCTCTTCCCATCAGGAACTCCATGGAAAGATAGTATACGGTCTTTACATTCTCTTCTTCGTACTTCTTCTGAGTTGCGATCCATCTGTCGATG
>CAMOHF010000022.1 GCA_946614685.1 uncultured Clostridia bacterium
CTCGTAGATCTCCTTCAGCATGAAGAAGGGATAGCCGCCCTTCTGCGCGCTCTTAATATCCCAGTTGACGGTCAGGATCTCGGGCTTCACTTCCTTGCCCTTTAAGTTTGTCACCAGGATGCCGTCTCTTGTAAGCTTCAAAATGTGATACTCGGGTACCACAAAGTAATCGTTTGAGTATTCGATCAGCGCCGTCACGTCGGAAGCGATCACGGAACCGCTCTTACCGTGGGTTGCCACCATGGGGCTCACGTTTCTGATCGCGTAGATCGTTCCGGGAATATCCTCGAACATGATACACAGCGCAAATGCACCGGACAGAGCCTTCACGGTCTTCTTGATGGCTGCCTCGGGATCTCCCTCATAAAATGTGTCAAGGAGCGCTGCCACCACCTCGGAATCCGTCTCGGACACAAGCTTATCCGCAAGGCCGTACTCCGTCACAAGCTGGCGATAGTTCTCGATGATACCGTTATGGATCAGAACTACCTGGCCGCATCTGTGGGGATGCGCATTTGCATCCGTTACGCCGCCGTGGGTCGCCCATCTGGTATGGCCGATACCGCAGCACGCATCCAGCGTATCGTTCATGCAAAGCTTACGAAGCTCCTCCACCTTGCCGGTACGCTTTCTTACGGTAATCCCCTTCTCATCAAGGAGCGCAATGCCCGCACTGTCATAACCTCTGTACTCCAATCGTTCAAGACCACCGATGATGATATCCTTCGCCGGCTGATCTCCCGTAAAACCGATAATTCCGCACATAGTCAATTACCTCACTATTCTTTTTTGTTTTTAAACATGGGAAATAAAAGACTGTTAGATCGGGATTTGTTTTGGGGTTACCCCCATATTTGTCCCTTCTTGACATACACAGCCGGTACGACAGAGCATCCGCCGAAGTAGAATTTCGATGACTCTGCACCTCGTTAACCGCGAGAACCGCGGTCTGGCGCTAAGGTTTCTGAACCTTTCGAAATACGCGGCCTCCCCGCCACGTACGGGCTCATTATACCACATGTTGTGCCGCCCCGCAACCCGGCCGCTAGTAGTGTATGGTTGTGCGGGGACGTACGCAAAAAGCGTCGGGTCGTATACTCTAGTTTCAGGGGACGCTACGTAGGTCCAACGCGCTGGAATGCGGTATGATGACTGCGCGTAAGTCCCAGAGAATAAACAGCCGCTCCATATATGTCCGCGTTGCAAGGTCAGCAGAGGGTCTCGGTACTTAGCGATTCAGACACGCAGTGGCTGAGAGCTTAGTACCGTTAGGGCACCCTCTACTAGCGAGAGCGTGTCCGGCAACACGGTCATATATGGAGCGGCGTCACATTCCGTCAAGTACAAAGAGATCAATCCTCTCCGGGATACTCGAGCGTCACCGGATAGTGGATTTCTTTGGATTTTTTCCCGGCCTTTTCATCCTCATCCTTATCATTCTCACGCCCGGAGATCGTCCCCGCCCCCTTATCCTTTCCGATGTGGAGCGTCTTTCCGGCGTACATATCACGGAGATAGCTCTTCGCTTTGTCTAGGGTCTCCTCGTCCGGGATCATGGCGTAGGCGTAGGCCCCGCCGTAGGTGTAGGACGGCATTTCAGCGTCAGATCCGTTCACGCTGTACATGAGGATGTCCCAGTCCGGCATCTCGTCAAGCTGGAACTTGATCAGTGCCGTGATCTCATCCATACTCATGCTGGTGGCAACACAGTCCGTCACCTGATCAAGGACATTGGTGTAGTTCATCAGCATCGTCTTGCTGGTTGCACGATGTACCAGTCCCTTGATCACTTCCATCTGGTTTCTGCCGCGCTGGCGGTCACCGTCTAAGAAGGCCTTGCGGGTACGGGCGAACTCGAGCGCCTGCTTTCCGTTGCACCTATTGATGCCCTGGAAGTAGCCGTAATGCTTGGACGTGAAGGAGAATTCCGCTTCCACATCCACATAGTCAAGGGCATCCACAATCCCCGTGAAGCCCGTATAATTTACCTTTACAAAGTCATCGATCTTCACGCCGTAGAGCTTGGACATCGTCATCTTGGACTCGTATGCGCCGAGGGTTCCCGCGTGGGTCAGCTTGTCGTAGCCGCCGTCGGTACCGTAGAGCTCCACGTAGTAATCGCGCGGCGTGTTGATGAGCAGGATCTGATGCGTGTCCAGGTTGATGGTCATCAGGATGTTCACGTCGCTGTTGCTGTTTTTAGTCGGCGAACCCTTCTGATCGATACCGCTCACGTAGACGGAGAAGACGCGCTCTCCTCCGAAGAGCAGATCATCATCCGCTTCCTCTTCCTCCGCCACCTGGGACTCAATCTCCCGCACGGTCAGTGCGCGGGTCTTCTTGTTGAAGTTCTCGAAGCCCTCGATATCCGTCACCGTACCGGCATAAGCCCCGTTTAGGATGATGGCGTCCACGTCGCCCTTGTAGAGCGCCGTGATGAGCGTCAGGATATTCTCATACTCGGAAACCGCAAGTTCGTGTCCCACTTCATTTCCCGCATCCGCAAGTACCTGGTCCGTGTTCTTCCGGTCGAGTTCCTTCAGGATACCGAACTTGTAGTCCGCCGCATCGGTAAGGCTTTCCGCCTTGTCCTCCTTCGGGACGTAGACGTAGATCTCATCGATCTGCGTCGTGATGCCGGACATCTTCTCGAGGCGGTCGTAGGTGTGCTCCAAGTATACATTTGCTATGGTAAATGCGGCGATCAAGGCAAGGGTCAGCACCTTCGCGACGATGCCGCCCGTGATCCACTGCTGCAGCGAGAAAAATGACGCGCCGACAATGGCGATCACCGCGCTCGCAAGTACGAGGTAGCCCATCGGCACCTTGAACTTGGTGGCCAGTCCGATGGTGTAGGCAGAGGCCAGAATCATCACCGCCACGAAGACGTAGCCGATGATCCGGAGGATCTTCCGACCCTTCCCCTCCTTTTTCTCATCAGAAAAGAAACCATCAAGGCTGATGGTTTCTATCTTGTCGACGACAGGAATTACCTCTTCGGATGCCTCGGACGCGTCCACAGGTGTATCCCCGGCTGCATGCTTATCTTCCGCCGCATTCGCAGGTTCGGTCGCATCTTCCGACTTATCCTCAGGTGTCGGGGTATCCTCAGCTGCGGGAACATCCGACGTAAGCTCCTCGGTCGGATCATCCACCACAGGCTCCTCGTCAATCGTCTCGGCTGCTTCGATCTCCGCCGTCTCTTCTATTCTTTTCCTCTTTCTATTCTTCTTAGACAAATCTAGTCTACCTTCACAACTTCATCCATGTAGATCTGCTTCAGGTACTTCTTTGCCTGGTCTACCTTCGTCTGATCCGGCTCCATCACGTAGAGCACCTGGGATCCGGAAGACCAGCAGGAACCCGACGAATCAAATCCGTCCACGCTGTACCGCTGCACATCCCACTTTACATTCTTTTCCATCTGGGATTTGACGAGATCGGCGATCTCATCGTAATCCATACTTGTGACCAAGGTATTCGACACCTTGTCGAGGACATCGCCGTAATTCTTCAGGAAGTCTGTCGTCGTCGCCTTGTCCACCATCGCCTCGATCACGATCATCTGATCGCGTCCGCGCTGGCGGTCACCGTTCTCAAAGTTTCTGGAACGAGCGAAGTAGAGCGCTTCCTCACCGTTCAAGTGGTTGATACCCTCATTGTAGTAGTAGCCGTCCTGAGAGAAGGCCACCTCGGAATTCACATCCAGGCCGCCCATCGCATCCACGATGTCCACAAAGCCCGCGAAATTAACTCTCACATAATCGTCGATATTCACGCCGTAGAGCAACTCCATGGTCTCCACGGAGACATCGATACCGTGTCCACCTGCGTGTGTCAGCTTATCCTTCGCACCCTTGGAGATGGAAAGCGGCACGTAGAAATCACGCGGCGTATGTATGAGCAAGATCTGATGGGTCTTGAAATTTAAAACGCAGATGATGTTCACGTCACTGTTGCTGTTTACATTTGCCGAACCACGGGTATCCACACCGCTGATGTAGAGCGTCAGGGTGTTCTCGCCGTAGATCAGTTCTTCCTTCTTCTCTTCGGTTGCGATCTCCTTCTCGATATCCTTGAAGGCGATGGACTTCACGCGGGACTGGAAATCCTGATATCCCTCGGTCTCCATCAGAGGTCCCTCGTAACCGGAGTTTAAAATGATGGCCTGCACCTTGCCGGTGTACAAGGCGTCCACCATCTCATAGACATCGTTGCACTCGTAGGTACCGATGGAAACCCCGACCTCATCGCTGATATCCTTCACAACCGCATCCGTATTCTCGCGGTCAAGCTCTTTCAGAATTCCGAAGGCATAGGTCTTCGCGTCCATCACGTCATTTGCCGGATCGTCCGCCTTCACATACACCTGAATATTGTCGATCTGTGTCCGGATACCGGACATATTCTTAATCTTGGTCTTGGTATAATTCGCCCAATAGCATCCGAAGATCAAAAGGATGGAAAGGATGACAGATAAAACCTTCGCAACCATACCGGGAATCTTCCAGGTCTGCAGCGCTACAAAGAGTACCGTAAGCGCTGTAACGCCCACGCCGATCAGCAAGAGGATCTTGCCCGGCACCATGCCGATATTCACGCCGATGGCGATGGTCACGCAACCTATAATAAAGAAGACGGTTGCAAGTACGTATCCGATGATCTTACCTGAGTTTCCTGTTTTTCCTTTCTGTGTTTCCCGATTTTCGCTCGATGCCATTTTGTCCTTTCTCCTTATCCTGTTATATTACCCTAACCCCTGATATTGCTACAAAATACGCGAAACATTATACCATACACGTTTTTTGTTGGCAACAGACTTTCTTCTCTGTTATAATGACTTCGCGGAGGGAATTCATTATGTTGATTACGATCATTTACTTCATATCGGTAGCACTTTTGTTTGTGGCAATCTTACTCTGTCCGAAGTCTCAGAAAAAGGCCGGATTAATCTCCTGGATCATCTTAGGCTCTTACGGCGTCTTTTTAACTCAGACAGTGACAGCCGGTATCCTAAATCTTCTTCATATCGGACCGGGCCTTGGATCCGTCGCTGCAGCGAACTTCATCGTCTCTGTTGTCATTCTTGTTTTCATTGTCAAAAAAGGTATTCAAGCCTATACATTTTCCACGCTCGATCTGGCAAATGTACTGATCATCACCGCCTTCGTTGTCCTGGTAATGTACCACCACCACGGCATTCACCTGGACATCTCCTATGCCAGTGTTGACGGTGCAACTCACGCCGGATACGCCCGGGTCGTAGCATCATCCCACACCTTCCCTACAAATATGTTCTTTTCCGCCCTTCAGACAGGTCTTCTGATGGAAGCAGCCACTACTCTCGGCATCGGATTCTCCGTCTACAAGATCTTTGTCCTGATGGAGTGCATCTATACCCTGTACAGTGCACTGCTCTTTTGGTGTCTGATTCGAAGACACACCGAGCATACTGCCATCCGTTCGTTTCTGTTCCTCCCCACCTTGCTCTACTGGTGCGGATATCCGCTTTATACAACGGTCTTCGGCTTTTCGTATTTCGGATGCGGTGTCAGCATCCTGAACATGATCCTGCTTCTTACCGACCTCTATATGGACGAGAACTACCACAGAGCTTTTGTGATCACTGCACTCAACAGCGGGCTCTTTTCCATCTTTGTATGCTACACCATGTTTGTCCCCATCGCCTTCTTCGGTCTTCTTATCACACTGGTTTACATCATGTGGAAAAAGGAAAGGAAGAAACTGTTCTCTCTTAAAAATGCGCTGACAATGATCGCCGTATTTGCTCTTCCATCTATTCTCGGTCTCATTTACTCCGTGAAAGACGTGCGCCATCTGGCACCGGGTGCGGGTATCTCAAGAGACGGCGGCGGATACTTTAACCTCTACTCCGATTTTATCCTGCTGATACCCCTCGCCGTTTTCGGCCTGGTTCACATGATCAAATCAAAAAAACCGCTTGCAGAACTCTTTTCATCCGTCCTGCAAGCGGCTTTGATGGCTGTATTCTTTATATTTGCAATGCAAGGCCGCGTATCCTCCTACTACTACATGAAGAACAACAACCTTGCATGGCTTCTTCTGTGGGTGTTGGTGGTGTACGCCACAGACCGGCTGATCGCATCCGAGAAGGTGCATATAATCACATTTTATGCGCTCTTCCTCTTCATCCTGCTTATGTGCAGACGCGGCGACGGTTTCGTCAACCGACGTAACGCCCGTTTTATCGACGTACCGTCCGGAAAGCTTTTAAACATCTACTCCTACACGGATGCCTGGTTCAAAGCACCCACGCGCATTCCCGTTGATATGCTTGATCTTTACCACTATGTCTACGACCATACGGAACCCGGAGAGACTATCTGTGTCAACGACGAAGTGATGTGCCGCTGGTTTAAGACGCTGACCGGAAACGATAAGGAGTTTTCTTACGGAACCGCCGAAGACCTGCAAAAGCTCCCCGATGAAAAAACACGCTACATGCTATGCGTCTACTCCAATATCTACAACCAGACCGAGGAATACCTTACTTCCTCATATTCAAGTGTTGTTTACCGGAATAGCGCGGGATACCTTGTAAGAATCAGTGAATAACGCTTACACGACCTGCATGTAAAGATACATCATGATCGGCATCTGAAGCAGTACGGCGATCATCGCCATCACTCGCTCCGCATTCCTTCCGATGCATGCGTGCTTCGTCCTGCACATCAGAAGCACGGGTACCACCAGCGGGAGGAAGTAACGGCCCTGGACGCCTTCGATGGTCTTATAGGACAGCGGTGTCCAGTGAAGTAACATTCCCCCGAAAGTAAAAGCTACCACCAGGGCACTCATGAGCCATATCCACACTTTCACGCCCTTCTCGGGAACAGTATTCTCGTCCTCTCTTCGAAAAGCAGCAATCACCATCATAACAAGGAACGGTAAAAGCAGAAACGACGGCATGCTTTTCGTGTGCCAGGATAAATTATCGCCCAAGAGACCAAAGATATAGGCATCCGCACTCAAAGCCGTGTTGTAAAGAAGTGCAAACAACCTCCGAGGGTGAAGCAGCAGGTACCCGATGGTATATCCGGGCTCATTTGCCCAGGAAACCCAACCCGCATAAGCCCGCTCCGGTCGCATACAAATCTTTAAATACAACAATGCGGCAGTCAAGACAATACACAAACCCGCACAAACGCAGATCCTGATCAAAAGAAGCGTCTTTTTCGAAAAACTCTTTCGTTTCTCCTTGTACCATCTTCCAAAAAAAACCATTGGGAAAAGACAAATCGGAACCAGTGCCCCCTGCTTGATCGGAAATAGGAATAAACACGCGGCAACAAGCAGAATCACTCGTGCTTTTCTGCTCATCAAAAAGCGTTTCATCTTTCCTGTCCCTTCCGGAATTTCTTTTTCTTCCCCATACAACAAGTTCAGCACCAAAGAAAGGATCAGCAAAGAAATCGATATCACTTGCCTATCATAAGAGTAAGAATTCACCTGTTGCATCATCATCGGGAGGAAGGACCAGACAAAGACCAGACCCTTTCCAAAAGGCAAAAGGCAGAGTGATAGGTACACCACAAGAACATAGCCTATTACGCAGAAGATTCTTCCCAGAAGATACGTGAGCCTTGTCCCAAAGTGACACAACCGGCCGAGTGTAATACCAAGCGCCGGGACCAGATAAACGTGATCGGGCGAAAACCCGGTATCCAAACCCGTCACGACCATCTCATCATCTTTTACCATCGCTAAAAGGTTATCATAATACAACGCCGAATTCTTATGATTCCACTCAATATCAATGGACGGTGTCTCATAGTCCTCCCGGCGCATCGACAGGCTGCTTTTTTTGCCCGAACCTTGTCCCATAAGAACATTTGACATATCGTAGGAATTACGTATATGCGCCATCTCATCGGGAACTACACCGATGGGCATCAGAATCGTAAAGGCAATACCTATCACCAGCCCGCAGATCAGATACACTTTCGGAAGTGTTAGTTTTTCATACAGACGATTGCTTGTCAGCACCAGATATGCAATAATCTCGGCTGTCACAAGCAGTCCAAAGATCACCATTGCAGCTCCTGTCATTCCGTCTTTTCCGTATGCTCCTCCGGCCGATAATCGATACGCTAGAATCCATTCCAATGCGCAGGCAATCAAAAGCAGAATCAATCCCGCAAGTTTTATTCCGTTGTATTTCTTTGTCTTATCCAAAGGGAAGTCCTCTCCTCACACGATCCAGCATCAAAAACTGGAATGCATAAACTACGATTGCCACGCAGACAATCACGCCAACCAGAATCTTCTTTTGTTTTGGTGAGAGTCTGTCTTCCACTTTTCTCCAAAGAAGAAAGAGCACTCCCATCATGCAAAAATACATCAACAAAAAGGTGCGTCGTCCGGAAAACCAAACAGTGGGCGAAAGCCCCATCGCCACACGCGAACCGAGTCCCGCTACCATCAATGTCATGGCAAGGCCGCAAGCTTTTGTGTTTCCGAAAGCCAGATAGATGCTCACCACCAGACAGATACTCACCACAAACAGGATGACGATCGCATAATAACTCTGCCATCGATAATAATTTCCTTCCGTGATGGTTCCGCTGTTTAAAAGTCGATTGGCAAAAACCGCTGTATGAAGTCTTCCCTCCAATACTTCCGCTACTCCAAACCCAAGAACAGATGACGCCAGCACGGGGACTGATGCGATCACCCGATAGGACCATTTTTTGTAGTTTAACCAGACCATAACAGCCAGAACCAGTGTCAGAACAAAGAACAATCCGCTGAAATTGAAAACATATTCATACATCGTGGAAGAGAATCCAAGTTCCAGTTTATCGATCAGGGAAAGCCTTCCAAAATCGGGATACCTTACCTGCGTTTCGATTCGGGTTCGAAGTTCGTTGTTCCCGGCATGCACAATCACTTGCGCGATCATGATGAGAAGTTCCGCATACAGGATCGGCGTCACCTTCTTCTCACGAATACGATCGATGATCACAATCAGGAAAATTAATCCGAAGACCACTGCAACCTGCTCATTGTCCGAAGCCCAAAGAATGCATGGAATGTACAAAAACCACTCGTACCAATGCGTCATTTCTCCCTCAATTGCCTTCTTCACAGGAACCGTTGCCACCAAGGCCAACGTCGTTGTCCAAAGATACGTTACGGTTGTTGCCACCCAACCGGAATCCACCGCATATCGAAACGGAAGAAGCAGCATAAAGAGCAGTACAAGCCAGTTCCCCTTCACCTTGTTGTTCTTCTCTACAAAAAAGTAGGAAAGCATGTACATCATCAGCAGCCCCATCAGAATATCCAACGCTGCCCATAGTTTCAAATCAAAATGAAAGAGAATCCGGAATGTCGGATTGATAAAAATTCTGGAGCTTAAGGTATCACGCATTTCGTTCGGAGCTGCAAGGATCTCCTGCCAGATCGTAGCGTGCAGTTGCTCTCCCTTCACAACAACATCGTCCAGCCACAGGATAAA
>CAMOHF010000023.1 GCA_946614685.1 uncultured Clostridia bacterium
CTACGGTTTTCTGCATAATATCACTACGATGTAATAACTGTCAAGGTGTTTTCGAAAACTTTTTCGGATTAAAGCACAAAAGCATCAAAAATGTCCTTTTTGTTTCTCCGGATCAGCAGACTTTTTAATTCCAGCGCTTCATCCGGAAGCGTGCGGATCAGCCTGTCACATACCTCATCGGAAAGAAGCCCCAATTCCTCAAAGAGCGTTACCGTCTCCTCCAGGCGCTCTCTCCGGTTTCCCAGTGCCTCATAGGTCTCCTCATGCGCCGCAAGTTCTCTTGCACACAGTTCCTTCATCTTTCCGGACACGGGAAAACATCCGTCATATAGCAGCCGCTCGATCATCAGATCAGCCTTTCGCTTTCTCTTTTGTCTACAGTAATAGACAATATCGTTCATCGGATCCTCGTAGTCCTCCTCACCGCCCGCAAGGAACGGCGAGAATCCTGCAGCATCCGGCGCAGAAAGATACGCTTCAAATGCATCGTCCCACCTGCCGATCCATCCGGGGCTTCCGACCTCCTTCGGCGAAAGAAGTGTCGTGTCGGTGAGATACCTTATGGCCACTGCAAACAGAAATGCCTCTCCGCATTTTTTCGGATCCGTTTCGTCCATGGCAGTCTCCCGGTCTCCTTCATACACAAAGACAGAGCGAAGGTTGTCACACTCCGCAAAGCTGTTGGTGGGAAGTGTTTCCACACTTCTCGGAATCGCGATCCTGCCAAGTCTTGTGCACTGTGCAAAGGCGTAGGCCCCGATGCAGGCTGTCCCTGCAGGAACCACAAAGCTTGTAAGATCCGTTCTTCCGAGGTATTCCTTCTTTTGAATCTCCGTACCGCTCATTTACTATTTCTTCCTCGTCTTTTTTTCCTGTTTTTTCTTAGGTCCGCCCGCTTCCTCGACAAAACGCGAGGGCAGATTTTCGATAGAGAACAGCGTAAGCCTTTCCTTGGCACGCGTAAGCCCGACATAGAACAGCCTGCGTTCTTCCTCAAGTTCGCCTGCGGTAAGTCCGGCTTCGTTTGACGGGAAAACACCGTCGAACACATCCGTGATCCAGACTTCTTCATACTCAAGCCCCTTCGACGAATGTATCGTGGAAAGGATCAGATTCGGATTCACCGGATGTTCTCCCTCGCGGATGATGCGTCTTAGGTCCGAGAGTCTCTCCAGAAATCCCTGCGCCGTCTTTTCACGGGAGGCGATGGATGTAAGCACAAAGATAGCACCCATATCGATCCTTCCCTGTTTCAGGTAGGACTCGTACTCCATCTCATTTAGAATCCTGTCGATTGCCTTCGCCGGCCTGTCACTCAGAAGATTACGGAAGGCCGCGGCAAGTTCCGCACATCTTTTTTTCACCCCCGGCTTGATGGTCGGATGTTGCTGCACTGCGGCAGGGATCGATGTTCCCGTACGTCCGGCATGAAGGACCACCTGTTCCATCTGTCGCTTGGTCAGATACGACCTGCACTTATAATACAGTTTGGAAAACAGTTCTCCGTCGGAAGGTGACATTGCGAAACGAAAGAAGTTCGTGATATCCGTCACAACCCGGTTGGAAAAGAAGGTAAGATCCGACTCCCGGAGCGTAAACGGTATCCCCTGGCGTTCCAAAAGATCCGCAAGCGGAATAATACTCTCATGATCCCGAAAGAGAATTGCCGTCCGATTCGTTACAGACTCCGCCACCCGAAGCAGTTCCTCCGTCTGCGACTCTCTTTTCTTCACTTTGACAAAACGGATCGCTTCCCCCTTCGGCCGGTGGGTGATCATCTGCTTTTCATATCTGTTCACATTGTTTTTGATCACGCGGTTTGCGGCTTCCACCACGGAGCCGACACTGCGATAGTTCTCACGCATGGTTAGGATCTTTGCACCCGGATGATCCTCACCGAAGGATAAAAGCGCCTTCGGATATGCTGCCCGAAAGCCGTAGATACTCTGATCCTCGTCACCGACCATAAAGAGGTTTCCACGATCTCCCGCAAGCAACGCAATGATCTTATGCTGGATCAGAGATGTATCCTGTGCTTCATCCACACAGATGTAGGGATACAGTTCCCTGAAATAGGAAAGCAGCTCCGGGACCCCGCTAAGCAATCGGTAAGCATACACGAGCTGATCGTCATAATCCATCAGTCCCTTGCTTCGAAGAAAGGCATTATAGTCGCAGAAAACTTCATATATGGGAAGTCGTTCCTTCTTGCCGAGTTTTTTGATCTCATCCTCCGCAAGCATCATATTCTTGATATAGGTGATCCATTTTTTAATGTTCGCGATCTCATTTTCCGTCGGATAATCTCCGGTATGCTTTTCAAAGCTTCTGGAGAGCACGATACCCGCGGTTCTCTCATCATCCAAGAGCGCAAAGCTCTCCCGGCCGATCATGGACGCATACTTTAGAATGATCTTGGCACAGACGCCGTTTAATGTACGAAACTCCGGCAGACTTCCCGCTTCATCACCGAAAATCCGGACGAAGCGTTCCCGCATATCTTTCGTTGCGGAGACCGTGTATGTAAGTGTCAGGATCCTGTCGGTCGGTACACCCTTTACAAAGATCATATACCCAAGCCGCGTGACAAGCACCGTCGTCTTTCCGCTTCCGGGCACGGCAAGAACAAGCACGAATCCCTCCGTGCTCTCCACCGCCAGTTTCTGGTCTTCATTCAGTCCGGCTTCGTACCGGTCACGAAATGTCTGTTCTTTGATCAATGTTTTTTCCTTTTTCGTTGATTGGTTAAGTTGGATAAGAAACGAAGAATCACGGCTGCCAGCCAGTTGGCAAAGACAATGCCCATAAAGATGGCAACACTTGCGAAGGCACCCCAGTTTAAGAAACCGTACCAGTCGTTCGTATCCGGCCATGCGCCCACACCGTTTAAGAGAATGTTGATCAGGTAGGCGTAGCCGTAGACGGCGCTCGGAACAGCCGCAAGAAGCGTTGCGAGAAATGGAATCTTTCCGTCCGTTTTCATAATCAGAAAATCAGCTATGGCAACAAGGGGAACGATCAGGTGGAACCACAGATTTGCATGCTGATACAGATTGAGATCGGGGTAAGCCGGCGCAAGAAAGCACACCACGACAAGAAAGGTCAAAGTGACACAGGAGGCAGCGACAAGCTTTGTCTTAGTAAGACGCTTGCCGTCACCCCACAGGTCTCTTCTTAGCTGAAGGATTGCGACAATCCCACAGAATTCATTGGATAATACTGTAAAGTATTTGAAATTTCCGATACCGGAAGAAGTAAGTCCCGTACCGTTACCGGAATGTGTAAACATGATGATCGTGCCGATCAGTGTAAAGATGATAATCAATACATTGGTGATGAAGGAAAAGAGTTTTCTGTAACTGATCATGGCGTCACTTCCGTTTCTTACTGTCTTTCTTACGCCATCATTATATCACGATTTTCTTTTCCGTTCCACCGACAGGTCAAAATGCGGACAGAAGCCTATGCTCTTGCTTCCTCCAGTTTTTTAACAAGTGAAGGAATGGTCGCCTCAAAGTCCACGCCGTACCAGGGCTTTGCGGGGTTCTCCAGTGTTGCGCGGATGGTTTCCGCCGTGTAATCCGCTGCGATGGCGAAGGCCTTCTGCATCGGGATTCCCTGTACCAAAGCGCCGATGCTGACAGAGGAGAAGATATCTCCTGTTCCGTGATAAGCCGCATCCACACGGTCATTCTGATAGGTAAAGTACTCTCCGGTTTCCGTGTTGTATCCGTAAACACCGGTCTTTCCTTCGGAAAGAGATACGCCGGTTACAACGACAACCTTCGATCCGAGCTTGGCAAGTCCCGCGAGCAGTTCCTTCACATATGCTTCGTCGTACTCCTCCTTGTAGGGAAGTCCGGTCATAAATGCCGCCTCAGTGATATTCGGAACGATGATGTCCGCCTCGCCGCAGAGCTTTGCATTTTCTTTTGCATAATTCTCATCAAATGCCGGGTAGAGTTTTCCGTTATCAGCCATAACGGGATCGATAAAGATCTTGGTATCTCCCGTGCCGAACTCCTTGAAGATCTCACGGACGATATCCATCTGCTCTGTGGTTCCGAGATATCCTGTATAGATCGCGTCAAAGGTTACCCCCTGCGACTTCCAGTGTCTGATGATGGGCAGCATCTCGTCTGTCAGATCCTTCACCGTAAATCCCTCAAACATGGTGTGCGTGGAAAGCACGGCCGAGGGGAGGATCACAGTCTCTACGCCCATAGCAGAGATCACGGGAAGCGCTACGGTGATGGAGCACTTTCCGAGGCAGGAGATATCCTGGATGGTCAAAATTCTTTTCATAATTGCATCTTCCTTTCTTAGCAAAAACGCATGGTGTTACTACAAGCATATATATAATCACCCTTCGGAAAATTTGTCAACGAAATATCATAAATCGAAACTTTTTATCATCATAGTTACATAAGGCTAACCGGCGCAAACGTCCGCCTACCTTGTCAGTATGTGAAAAATATGGCATAATGTGAAAAAATCAAAAAGGCGGAACTACCGATGGAGCAAAGAGAAACATTCAATGAATCAAAGACGGCCCTGATTGCCATGAGCGGCGGTGTCGACAGCAGCGTGGCAGCCATGCTTACCATGCAGATGGGGTATGACTGCATCGGATGTACCATGCGGCTTTATGACAACGATATGATCGGTGAGGATCTTCTCGGAAGTTGCTGCAGCGTCAAAGAAACCGAAGATGCAAGGTCCGTCTGCGAAAACCTTTCTCTGCCTTACCGCATTTTACACTGTGAGACGGAATTCAGGGACAGAGTCATCGAGCCCTTTGTATCGAGCTACGAGAAGGGAGAAACACCGAATCCCTGCATCCTCTGCAACCGTCATCTGAAGTTTGATACGCTGTACCAAAAGGGCCGTGAGATGGGCTTTTCCACCATCGTGACCGGGCATTACGCAAGGATCGTGAAATCCGGCGATCACTTTTACCTGAAGACCGCTGTGGATCCGTCCAAGGATCAGAGTTATGTGCTCTACTCCATGACGGAGGACCAGCTGCGTCACACCCTCTTCCCGCTCGGCGACTATACCAAGGATCAGGTCCGTGCCCTTGCTGCCGAAGCAGGTTTTAGAAATGCCGAAAAAGCGGAAAGCCAGGATATCTGCTTTGTCCCCGACGGAGACTATCCCGCCATGATCGAGCGCTACAGAAACCGCACCTATCCCGAGGGTGACTTTGTCGACACCGAGGGACATGTACTTGGCAGACACAAGGGCATCATCCACTATACCGTCGGACAGCGTCGCGGCCTCGGCATCGCTTCCGAGGGCAGGCTCTACGTAAAGTGCCTGGATGTACCGAACAACCGGGTCGTTCTCTCCGACAACGAGCGTCTGTTTGAGAAGGATCTCACCTTTCGTGACTTCCATTGGATCACCGGTGCAAAGCCCACCGGAAACGTCGAAGTATCAGCCAAGATCCGCTACAGGCACGGAGCGCAGCCCGCCACCTTAATCCCCATAGACGAAAAACACGCCGCACTTCACTTTCGCGAAGCACAGCGTGCCATCACACCGGGTCAGTCGGTGGTACTCTATGACGGTGATACCGTATTGGGCGGTGGAACAATCACCGGTTAATCTTAAAATTATGCATGCGCATTCTGCACGGTTGCAAGCAGGTCATCCTTCACCTGATACAGTTTTCTGGAAAGATCCAGATAATGTGCGTGAGGATTGGCGAAACGCTGCTCCTCTTCCCAGATTTCATTCTTTAACTGCTCTTTTACAAATGTCTGGATTTCCTTCAGGCTCGGCTTCTCGTATACGAGTTCACCTTCCTTGATGATGGTTACCTGCAGCGGCTTTGCGATCACATTCTCAAAGCTCATACGCTTCCAGGGCTTGGTGGGATCCACATAGGCAAATGCCTTATCTCCGTCCACAACCTCGTTCTCCATGGTAAGCAGATCCGCAACAGCCTTTCCGCTCTCCTTGTTATAGATTCTCCAGAGTTTCTTCTTTCCGGGGTTGGTGATCTTTTCTACATTCTCGGATACCTTGATCTTTGGGATAAAGGTATCTCCTTCCTTCACTGCCACAAGCTTATAGACACCGTTGAATACAGGATCGGACTTTGAGGTGATCATACGCTCTCCGACACCGTAGGAATCGATCTTTGCGCCCTGGGTGGTAAGGGAATTGATCAGGTACTCATCCACACTGTTTGATACAACGACCGCACAGTCATTAAGACCGTTCTCATCCAGCTTCTTTCTGATCTTCTTGGAGAAGTACGCAAGGTCGCCGCTGTCGATTCTGACACCTTTAAGTCTCTTGCCCTTGGGCTCAAGGACTTCCTTGGCCACACGGATGGCATTGGGAAGGCCGCTCTTTAAGATATCATAGGTATCGATCAAAAGCGTACAGTCATCCGGGTAGATCTCGGCGTACGCCTTGAAGGAATCAAACTCACTGGGGAAGAACTCTACCCAGCTGTGTGCCATGGTGCCCACAGCCTTGATGCCGAACTCCAGATCCGCCTCAACGGTAGCCGTAACATTGACACCGCCGATAAAGCAGGCTCTTGCACCCCATACTGCGGCATCCGGGCCCTGTGCACGTCTTGCGCCGAACTCCATGATCGCGGAATCACCGGCCGCACGCACGATCCTGCAGGCCTTTGTGGCGATCAGTGACTGATAGTTGATGCAGATCAAGAGCATGGTCTCCATCAGCTGCGCCTCGATCACGGGAGCCGTCACCGTCACGATCGGTGTGTTGGGATATACAATGGTTCCCTCGGGAACCGCCTCGATGGTACCGGTGAACTTGAAGTTCGCAAGGTAGTCGAGGAAGCCTTCGGAGAACATGTTTCTGCTTCTTAAGTAAGCGATGTCGTCATCCGTAAAATGCAGATTCAGAACATAATCGATCAGCATCTCAAGTCCGGCGGACACGACAAAGCCGCCGCCGTCGGGGTTCTTTCTGTAAAACATATCAAATACGGCGATGGTATCCTTGTGACCTGTCTCAAAATAGCCATTGGCCATTGTAAGCTCATAATAATCCATCAACATCGTAAGGTTTCTCATCTTCATGATCCTCCGTTAAGCTCTGTTTTCCTGTGCCACAAGCTGATCCGCACCGTACATCTTCCGAAGCTTCGGTTTCTCGATCTTACCTGTTGCATTCCTCGGGATCTCACTGAAGATGATCTCCTTCGGTCTCTTGTATCTCGGAAGTGTCAGACAGAAGTCTTCCACCTCTTCTCTTGTACACTCCATACCCTGCTTGATCTCGATGATGGCTGCCGTCTTCTCTCCGAGACGTCGGTCGGGAAGTCCGATCACAGCGACATCCTTGATCTTGTCAAACTTCCGCAGGAAGTCCTCGATCTGTACGGGGTAAATATTCTCACCGCCGGACACGATCACATCCTTCTTACGGTCTACAAGGAAGATAAATCCGTCCTCGTCCTGCATGGCCATATCACCGGTAAAAAGCCAGCCGTCCTTGATGGTCTCGGCGGTAGCTTCTTCATTTCTGTAGTAGCAGGTCATCACGCCGGGTCCCTTCACGCAAAGCTCTCCGACTTCACCCTGTGCAACCTCTGCGCCCTGCTCGTCCACAATCTTGGTCTCCCAGCGATATCCGGGAATACCGATGGCGCCGACCTTGTGAATGTTCTCCACGCCGAGGTGTACGCATCCGGGGCCGGTGGACTCGGACAGACCGTAATTGGTGTCATACTGATGATTCGGGAAGTACTCCTTCCAACGCTTGATCATGGAAGGCGGTACGGGCTGTGCACCGATATGCATCAATCTCCACTGTGAGAGATGATAATTCTCAAGTTTTAAATCTCCCCGGTCAAGCGCATCCAGAATGTCCTGCGCCCAGGGCACGAGCAGCCATACGATGGTACAACGTTCGGAGGAAACCGCATTTAAAATGGTCTCAGGCTTGGTTCCCTTGAGAAGAACCGCCTTGCTTCCCGCAACCAGACTGCCCATCCAGTGGAACTTTGCTCCTGTGTGATAGAGGGGCGGGATACACAGGAAGGTATCGTCTCTTCCCGTTCCGTGGTGCTTCTGCTCCATCTCCGCCGCCTGGATCAATGAGCGGTGCTTGTGCAAAATCGCCTTGGGGAATCCTGTGGTTCCCGATGAGAAGTAGATCGCACCGAAGTCATCCTCCGTAAGAGGAATCTCCGGGTTCTTGCTGGAGCAGTCTGCCACGAGTTCATGATAGGACTCTGCAAAAGAAGGACAGGTGTCTCCGACATAGATCAAAAGACGTCCCTTGGAGAGACGCTCCGCATGTGTCTCGATACGTCCGATAAAGGACGGTCCGAAGACGATCATATCCACTTCCGCAAGCTCGGCACAGTAAAGGATCTCGTCCGCGTCGTAGCGGAAATTGAAGGGAACCGCAATGGCACCGGTCTTTAATACACCGAAGTAGATCGGAAGCCACTCCAGACAGTTGTACATCAGGATGGCAACCTTGTCACCCTTCTTAATACCTCTGCCGAGCAGCATATTGGCGAAGCGGTTTGCCTTCTCGTTGAAGACACTCCATGTGATCTCATGTCTGTAGGGCTGGAATCTTGTGGATTCCACAAGTTCGAATTCCTTCCAGCTGATTCTTCTGGTATCGCTCTCATCCGGGTTTAACTCGACCAGAGCGACTTCATCTGCGTATAACTTAGCATTTCTCTCAAGTAGTTCTGTAACAACCATGTTGCTTACTCCTTGTCTTCTGTATGATCAAAAGTCGGACTGAAGCAGTGCCTCAATCTCCTCTTTTGTCGCAAGTGTTTCTGAAAATGCACTGGCACTTCCCGCACAGATGCCCATGCGAAGCGCCTTCTCGTAGTCTTTGCTCTCAATGTAACCCGCCAGGAATCCGGCCATCATCGCATCGCCCGAGCCGACACTGTTTTTCACCGTGCCGGACGGTGCCTTTGATGAAAGGGTTCTTCCGTCCTCGGTCACCAAAAGTGCGCCTTCACCTGCCATGGATACGAGCACATTTCTTGCGCCCTTTTCCTGCAGCTTCTTCGCATAGATCTCGGCGTCCTCTTTGGACTTGATCTCCACGCCAAACATATCCGATAACTCCCTGTCGTTGGGCTTGATCAGGAAGGGACGATGACGAAGCGTGGATAAAAGCAGATCTCCGCTTGCATCTACCACGAAGTTTAACTTGCTGTCCGCAAGCATATCCAGGATGTCTTCGTAAGCCGTCTGGGGCATGGTATTCGGGATGGAACCCGCCAGCACCAGATAGTCATCCTCATCCAGGTAGTTCAGTTTCTCGCAGAGCTCCCCGATGGACAGTGCATCCACCGTCGGACCCTGTGCGTTGATCTCTGTCTCTCCGGACACCGTACTGGTCGCATCCGCGATTACGCGGCCCGTCCGAAGTTTGATATTGATTCTGGTCATACCG
>CAMOHF010000024.1 GCA_946614685.1 uncultured Clostridia bacterium
TCCATCCAACCGTCTTGCGCAAATCAAGATAGGCGTCAATTGAAATATCATTCTCTATAATCTTGACCATAATCCCAAAATCAAACCCGTCTTACCGGGATGTCCCTCTCTGACAAATAGTCCTTTAAATCCCTGATCTCTATCTCTTTGTAGTGGAACAGCGAGGCCGCAAGTGCCGCATCCGCTCTTCCTTCCGTGAGTGCGTCGTAAAAGTGTTCCATCGTGCCCGCGCCGCCCGATGCGATCACGGGAACCGGTACAAGGTCGGATACAGCGCGTGTAAGCTCTATGTCGTAGCCTGCCTTCGTACCGTCGCAGTCCATCGACGTAAGCAGGATCTCACCCGCGCCGAGGCTTGCTGCCTTCTCGGCCCACGCAAGTGCATCGATCCCAGTATCGATCCGTCCGCCGTGCTTGTAGATATTCCAGCCCGATCCATCCGCTCTTCTTCTTGCGTCAATCGCCACGACCACGCACTGGCTGCCGAACTTGTCTGCCGCTTCGGAAATCAGTTCCGGACGGTCAATTGCCGCGGAATTCACGGAAATCTTGTCTGCGCCCTCTCGCAGGATCTCCTTGAAATCTTCCACGGTTCGAATACCCCCGCCTACCGTGAAAGGTATAAACACCGTCTCGGCTACACGTCTGACCATATCCTTCACAATGTTTCTTCTGTCCGAAGACGCGGTGATATCCAGAAAAACAAGTTCATCGGCGCCGGCCTTGTCATAAGCCGCACCGACCTCCACCGGGTCGCCTGCGTCTCTTAAATTGATGAAATTGATTCCCTTGACGACGCGTCCGCCGGACACGTCCAGGCAGGGAATGATTCGCTTTGTATGCATATAAACCTCTTAAGAAATCGAAAGGAAATTCTTCAGTATCGTAAGTCCCGTTGCAGAACTCTTCTCCGGATGGAACTGGCACGCATAGATGTTATCCGATGCAACCGCCGCATGGAAGTTTACGCCATACTCGCAGGTTGCGGCCACATCCCCCTCTCTGTCTGCCGCAAGATAGTAGGAGTGCACAAAGTACACATACGGATCCTCGGGCAGTCCCCGAAAGATCGGAACATCCTTCCGAAGTTTTAAATTGTTCCATCCGATCTGAGGAACCTTGAGCCCCTCCGTCTCGGGAAATTTTACGATATGACCGGGAAGAAGCCCGAGTCCCTTCACGCCGGGGCTTTCCTCACTGTCCGTAAACAGCAGTTGCAACCCCAGACAGATACCGAGGAAAGGCTTGCCGGTGGCTACAAATGCCCGGATGGTTTCATCGAGTCCCGCATCCGTAAGACGCTTCATGGCATCTCCGAAGTTCCCGACGCCCGGCAGGATACATCTGTCGCTTGCCAGGATCGTATCCCGATCCGCAGTAAGCACGGCCTCCTCTCCCAAATATGCGATTGCTTTCTCGACGCTTTTGATATTGCCTGCGTCGTAATCGATCAATGTTGTCATTCCTCGGGTGTACCTCCGCCGCCCGCGTATTGCTTTAACGTCTCTGCGTACTCGAATCCCTCGAGCGCCATCAATACCCTGGCTTCATCTTCCGTGATATCAAACTCCGTCCAAAGCGCTGCCGTGATCTTGGCACGAACGCCGACGATATCCTGCTCGATCCCGAGCTCCACGGCTTCTTCATAGTGTTCATCATACTTCTCGATACCGCGAAGAAGCGCATCCAGCGCCTTATCTCTGCGTCCGAGCATCATATTATTCTCGTAAGACTCATAGAGTCTCTCGACATACATTACGGTGTAAATCCTGTCGCGAAGCTCCTCGTCCTTTTCCTTCACTTCAATACCGGACACTTCGTCGTATGCCATGTGGTATTTCTGACGATCGAAGTAATCCGTCGCCTTGCGGATCACCTGGGAGTAGTTAAATGCCTTGGTTCCCAGAACCACCATCACGCCAAGCGCGGCAAAGATCAGAAACACGATCAGCACAACCGGCGTCGGCACCTGCTTCTGGCCCTTCTCTTCCTCAAGCTCGGCCTCTAACGCTGCCTGCTTCTGCGCCTTCTTCTCGGACTTTTCGGCTTTCGCCTTCTCGCCCTCGCGCTTCTTGGCCTCAAGCTTCTCCTGCTTTTCCTGCTTCTTGACTTCCTTTTCGGCTTTCTTGGCCTCTTTTTCTTCGGCCTTCTTTGCCTTGCGTTCCTCGAGGTAAGCTTCCTCCTCGATATCATCCTCATCCGGGGCACCGAAGAGGATCTCCTTGATACTCTTCTTTTCCTTCTCGGATTTGTCCTTTTTCTGGCGTTTCTTTTTCGTCTTTTCGCCGATATCCTCGATGCCATCTAATGTGGGATCCGCCAGACTCTGCTCCGCTCCCGCGGCAAGCATAGCGTCGAGATCATCAGCGCCCTTGGTATAATCCTCTCCGCCCGCTTCTCCGATATCCAGAGAATCAAGCAGATCATCAATGTCTAAATCATCCGTCGGTGATGCATCCGCCTCCGCAGGTGCTTCCGGCTGTTCGGCAGCGCTTGCCTCGGAAGGTGCTTCTTCTGCAGGTTCCTCTGCCGGTACAGGCTTCGGTTCCCTGTCCGGAATATCCGTAAGAGGTGCCGGAGGGATATCCGGATCCTCATACACGGGAGGTACATCGAGGTCCATCTCCTCCTGTGCCTTCGCTTCTTCAAACACATCGTCCGTATGCTCGTCTACGAGCACGTCCGCTTCCGCGCTTTCCGCTTCTGCGATGATGGATTCCAGACTGATCTCTTCGTCCGGCTCTTCCGCCTTCGGGACTGCCGTATCTGTCGAGAGATTCGTGATATCCACGTCATCGAAATCGATATCGTCCAGATCCAGATCCGACAGATCTACATGATCCAAATCGTCCATCTCGGATAAGGAAATATCCGGAAGATCGGAAAGATCGATATCGATCCCGCCGTCGATTTCCAGATTGTCATCTATATCGCCGCCAAAGTCTCCGCCGAGTTCGGCAAGCATATTGTCAAGATTATTCTCGTCCATGATTCCTCCGTGTGATAGGACACATATAAGTTCACATAATTATAAGTAATTTTAACACAACCATGCACGTGATACAAGAAAAAAACGGGATTGCAAATACGTACTTTTTGAAATATAATACTTATGTAACTTGTTTGGGGAAATCGAAGGAGGTATTCCATGAAAACCACCGTTTATATCGAGTATTACGGCAAGCAGATTCTTGAGTCCGACATTCTCGCCAAGGCTGAGGCTACTCTGAAGGCCGCAGGCAAGAAAGCATCCGACATCAAGGACCTTACACTTTACGTAAAGCCTGAGGAGAATCAGGTATACTACGTACTGGGTGATGACGAAAACGGCAGCTTTCCTGTCGACTAGGCGTATTTCAAAAAAGGCGCGTAAGCGCTTTTTTTGTTGCCTTCTGCCCACACTACCCGTATGGGCGGTTTCAGACCGGACGATTTGTGTTAACATACAGGCGAAACCGGTCAAAAGCGACCCGAAAAACGGAGGAGAAATGTATGAAAAAAAGTTTTAAGAAGTCCTTAAGCCTCTGCGCCGCAGGATTGATGCTCGCCGCATCTCTTACCGGCTGCGGAAGCAAGGAAGAAGAGACAACCGCCGCTGCTACCACCGCTGCCGATGCAGGAGCAACCACCGAAGCAGCCGCAACCGAGACGGAGGCCTCAACCGAAGCCGCAAGTAAGACAGCCTACAACGTACCTGACAAGTTTACGTTCGCAAAGTTTGAACTTACGGTCACAGGCTATGAGTTCTTCGACACCGGAGACGACTATGAGTACGACCTTCTGAATGTCTACTACGACATCACCAACCTTGACGACCGCTTCAGCAGCTTACAGCTTGCTTACTGGTCCGCAACACAGGGCGGTGAGGAATGCGATCAGGATCCCATGTCCAGCGCAGATTACGACAACATGGACCACACAGACGACATCTGGATCGATATGCAAAAGGGCGCAACCCTTCACAGTATGGAACAGTTCGCGTGCAAGAAGGGAAGCACCGAGATCATCACTTTGGGCGTCGGTGAGAAATCCGGCGAGTACCAGACCTTCGACGTCGATCCCACATGGGATATGCCGGATATGCGCCATGAAAAATTCGAGATCCCCAAGATCGAGAATCCCGCAGTCGGCCCCGGAAACCTTCCCGAAGGTTCCTCTCCCGACGGCAAATACGATATCAAGATCATCGGCATTGACGAGTACTCTACCGGCAGCGACCTGGATGTGGACAAGAACAGCGTTGAACACACAGTGTTAAGTATCCGCTATGAGATCACCAACCACACCGGAAAGGAAGATAGCCCCTTCATGATCGCCATGAATTACAATTTCGTATTCCAGGACGGTCTTACACTTGTAACAACTTCTGCCGGAAAGGGTTCCGAAAACTACGGCAAGACACAGGCGGATCTCCCTCTTTATCAGAAGATCGGGGACGGCGAAACCGTTGAGTTCACCGTAAACTACAAGCTGCGTTCGGATAGCCCGATCGAAGTATGCTTCCGCGACTTCATGACACAGGAATTCATCGCGGATATGGTATTCGAACTTGACAAGTCACAGTTAAAATAATCATCATCAAAAAAAGACATGGGCGTCTGACCCCTGCGGGTGTCAGACCCCATATCTTTTTTTATTTCAACTTTGCGACAATCAGTTCTCTCAGTTTCTCATCCGGTGCCTTACCGAGTTTTTCCACGTTTTTCGCGGGGATAAGGCCACCCGCCATAAAGGCATGTCCGCCGCCGTCACCGTATCCCGCAAGCACATTTGCAAGAAGTTCGCCTGCATTCACCTTGTCCGGCACCTCCGAGCGTGCCGAAAACTTGATGCCGTCCTCACGCTTTGCATATACCACCGCAACTTCCACCGCATTGAGTGACAGGATAAAATCAGATATGGTCGCAACCAGAGCGTCCGGACAGGAAAATGGAATCATGGCGATACCGAGATTGCCGTAGACTTCGATATTCTGAATTGCGGAACCGTAAGCCCGCAGATCGTCATACTCCATCGAATCATGTTCGAGTTTCGTAAGGATCTGCTGATCCACACGGGGAAGCAGCCATGCGAAGATGTGTACATCCTCTTCCTGCACGCCTCTGGTGAAATTCAATGTATCATTCTTGATGCCGTATAACAGTGCCGTCGCCGTGATGATGTCCGGTTCGATCGAGAATTCTTCAAAATATCCTGCTACAATGGTGGCACAGGCTCCCACCCTTCGCACTTCGTGAAACAGCAGCCCTTCCACCTCGATATAGGGATGATGGTCGATGCAGGCAATCTCGCGTCCTTTTAAGTCCAGGATGTTACCGGCGCCCTTTTGAGAGTCTACACAGATGATCACATCATCCTCCTGCATCGAATCCTCGAGTTCATCATAGGAAAGGATTTCAATGCTGCACAGTTCCGTCATCTTCTTCGTATTGACGCGGTCTATTCTTCCGACGTAGCACAGCTTCGAAGGAACGCCAAAGTGCTCGAAGATCTTCTGCAATCCGAAGGCGGAAGCGATGGCATCCGGATCCGGAAAATTATGTGTCTGAATATAGAGATTCTTATCCCTGCAAAACTCGATCAGTTCCTTAAGATCCATCTCACATCTTCCTTTCCGTCGCCTGCTCTTTCATTTCTTTCGCATGTGTCAGAGTGCTTTCCGTGATCTCGGCGCCCGCAAGCATCCTTGCAAGTTCGCCTATAACGTCTGTCTCCGAGAGTTTTCGGATCTCGGTATAGGTGCGCTCGTCCTTCACTTCCTTCTCGATCACGAAATGATGATCCGCCATGGCTGCAATCTGCGGCAGATGGGTGATACAGATCACCTGCGCCTTCTTCGCCAAAACGGAAAGCCGTTCCGCAACCTTCTGCGCAGTCACGCCGCTGATACCCACATCGATCTCATCGAATACCATCGAAGGTGTCTCCTCAACATCCGCAAGCGTGGATTTTACGGCGAGCATCACTCTCGAGAGTTCTCCGCCGGAAGCCA
This sequence comes from uncultured Clostridia bacterium, assembly GCA_946614685.1. Classification (GTDB taxonomy): domain Bacteria; phylum Bacillota; class Clostridia; order Lachnospirales; family Lachnospiraceae; genus Coprococcus_C. The sequence goes on from CAMOHF010000024.1 coordinate 5,993, forward strand.
CTTCGGAAAGAGGCCTCATCTCCTCTCCCACATTCGTGGAGATCATAAAGCAGGCCCTGTCAAAGCCCGACGCCGTCGGACGCTCGGTCCTTGTAAACTCCATATCAAATCTGACATCGTTAAAGTTTAGATCAAGCAGTGCAGCGGATATCATATCCGTAAGCGTTTTCGCATACTTCTTTCTTGTTTCGGAAAGAACTTCACAGAGTGAAAGAAGTTTTTTCTCCTCCTTGCCAAGTTCTTCTGTAAGTCTTGCCACGCTCTCATCATGTGAGGAAAGCTTCTCCTGTTCCTCCTCCATGTCTGCAAGGGTATCAAGCACCTCTTCGATGGTCTTTCCGTACTTTGCCTTCAGTGTATTGACGAGATCGAGTCTCGCCTCCGTCTCGGCAAGGGCCTCTTTGTCATAAGCGGACGCATCCGCATAATCCGTAAGTTCGCGGTCAAAATCCGAAAGCAGGGAAGATACCTGCTCCAGGGTCTCATACATACCCGATGTCTCGGGATCAAGTCCCGTCAGATGGCGCATGGATGCAAGTGCGCGATCGATCTGTTCCATTGCGGACCTACCGTCACCATACCCGGTGATCGCATGGATCTCGCCCGCAGTCTCCTCGATGGCCTGCGCATTCGCCGCTTTTTTGTAGTACGCTTCCAGTTCGGCATCTTCTCCGGGCTTAAGTCTGGCATTTTGAATCTCCTCGATCTGATAAGCAAGGAAATCCAAACGTTTCATACGTTCTGCGGCATCTCCCGAAAGTGCCTCAAGTTCCTCGCTTAGCTTTCTGTATCTGTCGTAGCATTCCGCCACTTCCTGCTTTTGCCGTGCGATCGTTTCTCCTCCGAAACGGTCGAGAAGCGCCATATGTTCCGCCGGAACCAAAAGCGTCTGCTGTTCGTGCTGGGCATGAAGGTTTAAAAGCACCGTTGCAGCTTCTTTCAGCATGGCAGTCGTTACCGTTTCTCCGTTGATCCTGCCCGTAGAACGTCCGGATGACGTAAGCTTTCTTTGAATCAAAACCTCTCCCGAAGGATCGCGTTCGATCCCGAGCTTTGAAAGCTTCTCCCATACCGCATCTTCTTCCACGGAAAAAAGAAGTTCCACGGAGCCGTCATGTTCCGGATCGCGCAGAAGCTCTTTGGAGAATCTTCCGCCGAGGCAGATACCGATGGCACCGATCACGATGGACTTTCCGGCACCGGTCTCTCCGGTTAAAATATTCAGTCCCGGTCCGAAATCAATGTCGATTTCGGATATCAGGACGATGTTTTTGATGTGCATATTTGTGAGCATAGAATCACTCCGATTTCTTATGAATTAGTTACCGATCTTATCCCGGAGAACTCTGTAGAAATTGATATCAGACATTTTGATCAGTCGTACGATACGGTCGGAACGGCGCACAAAAATCGTATCCCCGCAGGACAGATCCGTGCCGTGCGCACCGTCAAAGGATACAATTGCCTCCGTATCCTGTGTCCGGCTTCTTCGAACAATCTCGAGGCGAATGGTATCCGAAGCATCAAATACCACGCTCTTGGCCGACAGCTTATGCGGCGAGATCGGTGTTACCACGATCGCTTTACCCTTCGGTGTGACGATCGGCCCGCCCGCGGACAGATTATATCCGGTAGAACCCGTGGGTGTGGACACGATCACCCCGTCAGCCTCATAGGTTTCAAGGAGCTGATCATTGACATAAATGTGCACCGCAATGATACGGGAGAATCCCGCACGTGTCACCACAACATCATTCAGTGCATGATGTACGGATCCCTTTGCCGAGCCCTCGATCATCATACGCTCTTCGATCTTATAATCATCGGCAAGCAGCCTGTCACAGGCTTCCCGATAGTTTGCTTTCTCAATCTCCGTGAGAAATCCGAGGGTCCCCATATTGATCCCCACCATAGGGATGCCGTATGCCCCCAGCCCGTGCACCGCACGAAGCATGGTACCGTCACCGCCCAAAACGATCACCGCCTGTACATCCTTCACTGCGGATGTATCGGTAAGCATCCCGTCCTGCGCCCGGTCCGTATCGCCGATCACGGAAACAGATGCGCCCCTTTCGGAAAGGTAGTCGGCAATCTCGTGACTTGTGACAAGTCCCTCGTCTTTTTCTTCATTTGTCACGATCAAAAATCGGTTCATGTTTCAGTTCCCTTATCCAGCGTATCATGTGACGCGGTCACCACAGCCTCAACGTCAATCGGTACGGCCAGATCTTCCTCTTGCACAAGCCAAAGCAGGTATTCGATATTGCCCTCCGGTCCCTTGACAGGAGAGAAAGAAAGACCCGCTGTATAAAATCCTATGGAGCGGGCATAATCCGCAACCATATGAATTACCTGTTGATGAACCTTGCGGTCCCGCACGACACCCTTCTTGCCCACCTGCTCCGGTCCCGCCTCAAACTGCGGTTTGATCAGACAGACAATCTGTCCTTCGGGTTTTAAGAGCTGCTTTGCGGGAAGCAACACCTTGGTAAGCGAGATAAAGGAGACATCCACGGAACAAAAATCCAGAACATCATCGATATCCTCGGGTGTCACATAGCGGATGTTGGTTTTCTCCATCACCACCACGCGCTCGTCATTTCGAAGTTTCCACGCCAGCTGTCCGTGTCCCACATCCACGGCATACACCTTCGCAGCTCCGTTTTGCAGCATGCAGTCGGTGAATCCGCCGGTGGAAGATCCGATGTCCATACAAATCTTTTTCTCCATGGTGATGGGAAATTCCTTCATCGCCTTCTCAAGCTTCAATCCGCCTCTGCTCACATAGGGAAGGGTATTACCTCTTACTTCGATTTCGACATCGGAAGAGACATTGGTACCCGCTTTATCTTCTTTTTCACCGTCCACATAGACGATGCCGGACATCAGGATGGCTTTTGCCTTCTCCCTTGACGGTGCAAGCCCACGCTCGACCATCAAAACGTCCAGTCTCTTTTTATCCTTCATGATTGATCCTCTGATATATACTGTCGCTGTCGAGTCCGAGTTTACGGCGAAGTTCTTCGATTTCGCCCTGCTTGACGATCGGTTCCTCGATGGCGATGTTTTCCACACGCAATCCGTCCCGTAAGATACCGGCACGGTAAAGCTCTGCGGTGAAAAACTCACCGTATCCGCCCCGTCGGATGTTTTCTTCAACGGTGACAAAGGTATGATGATCGCGGGCAAGTTCCCGCGCAAGTTCCGTGTCCACGGAGTTTAGGAATCTCACATTCACAACCGTAGGCGCATTTCCCTCGGATTCCATGCGGTCGTAAACCTTCATGACTTCTTCCATCATGTGTCCGCATACGAAGAAGCAGACACCCGTGCCGCGCTTTACGACCTCGCTCTTTCCTTCTACGATCGGTGCCGAAGCCTCCGAAAGGCCTTTGTAGGCATCTCCTCTCGGATACTTGATCGCA
>CAMOHF010000025.1 GCA_946614685.1 uncultured Clostridia bacterium
TTGCATTTACTACGATTAAAAGTGGATGTAAGAGAGGTGTGTTCTCCAACGAAGCAGGTCTTGGTTCATCGGTGATGGTACACAGCAACACTTGTGCGAGAGAACCGGTTCGTCAGGGTATGTGGGGAATTGCGGAGGTATTTTTGGATACCATCGTAATCTGTACCATGACGGCTGTCGTTGTCTTAAACTCCGGAGCCGTCGACCTGTCTACAGGCTTGAAAGTCAAAGGAGTCGATGACACAACCTTGGTTGCCAAGGCTTTCGGACAGAGCTTCGGACGTCCGGGCGCGTGGTTTGTCGTAGTTGCCATTACGCTCTTTGCTTTTACAACGGTTATGGGTTGGTCCTATTACGGCGCAAAGGTAACCGAGTATCTTCTCGGTATGGTATGGGCGAAGATTTACCGTGTTGTGTTTATCGCATTGATCACCTTCGGTGCTGTACTTGAGTCCAATATTGCATGGGAGATTTCAGATACATTTAACGGTTTGATGATGATCCCCAACCTGATCGGTGTGCTTACGCTGACACCGCTCACAATGAAACTGACAAAGAATTACATCGAGCGAAGGATCAAGGGGAAGGAGATTGATCCTATGCTTTCCTACGACAGGAATATCGAAAATGACGCGATACGAGCAATCAAAAAGGGGGCGGATTAGCATATGGGCAAGAAAAAAGAACTGATTGCTTCCGGAACGGTTTCGGATTTTGACAGCTTCCTTAATGAAAACAGGAAGATGATCAACGAACAAGTCAATAAGGTTATGCCCGCCTGTATCTTCGCCGGTCCTGTGATCGCGCTTGCCGTGTTTGCAGGCATGTTCAAGAGCGTCAGTTATTTGACGGCAGTATTTATCTCGGTGTTTATGCTTACGCTGACACTGGTCCATAAGGCTCTCCTGAAGAAATATGCAACATCGTCACTGATCGGTATGATCTCGCTGATTGCTATCGACGCACTTCTGATTGTAATGGACAGCGCGCACTTAACCATCTATATTACATGGTTTTTGATTCCGCTTTTGGCATTGCAGTTTTGCGATATCAAGCTTTATACACTGGCGGTCGTAATCAACTACGGATTCATGGTGTTTGCGACCTGGCATATGGCACCGTACTTTGCGGAACGAAGGACGGATATCGCGACACCTTTTGCCTACTTTGTCAGCCGACTGGGCGGTCTTACGGTGGAGACGATCGTAATGATCGCGGCAGGTCGAAGCCTGTGTAAGATCATGTCCAATCACTACAGGACACTGATCGAGCAGTACAAGAATTTGAAAGAAGAAAAAGAAAAGAGTATGCAGTTGCAGGATGTCTCCGATCGTGCGATTGCGGCAAGTGAGGCAAAGTCGGCCTTCCTTTCTCATATGTCCCATGAGATCAGAACGCCGATTAATGCGGTCCTCGGTATGAACGAGATGATCCTTCGCGAGTGCGAGGATGCCAATGTTCTGGCTTACTCCGAGAGCATTAAGATCGCAGGCAGTACATTGCTTGGACTGATCAATGATATTCTGGACTTCTCCAAGATTGAGGCGGGTAAGATCGAGATTGTGCCCGTGGATTACGATCTTTCTTCCGTGATCAACGACCTGGTAAATATGATTCAGACCAGGGCGGATGACAAGGGACTTGCGCTCACACTTGATTTTGATAAGAGCATGCCGAAACTTTTGCACGGAGATGAAGTAAGAATCAAGCAGATCATCACCAATATCCTGACCAATGCAGTCAAGTATACCGAGAAGGGTAGTATCACCTTCAGCATCGGTTACGATAAACTTCCGGAGGATCCGGACTATGTACAGCTTCATGTATCGGTGAAGGACACCGGCATCGGTATCAAGGAAGAGGATATGAAGAGACTATTCTCTGAATTCGAGAGAATCGAAGAGGAGAGAAACAGAAACATCGAGGGAACAGGACTAGGTATGAGTATCACCAAGCGTTTGCTTGAGATGATGGGATCAAGTCTTGCCGTGGAGAGCGTCTACGGACTCGGTTCCAAGTTCTCTTTCACATTGAAACAACGCGTTGTCGGTTGGGAGGAACTCGGAGACTACGAGGCATCCTATCTGGCAATGCTCAAAGGCCGTCAGCAGTATAGGGAGCAGTTCACGGCGCCTACGGCGGAAGTGCTTGTCGTGGATGACAACAACATGAACCTGATGGTGTTCAAGAGTCTCTTAAAGCGCACGAAGGTGAAGATTGAGATGGCTGAAAGCGGTGATCAGGGAATCGCGCTTGCCTACGACAAGAAGTATGATGTAATCTTCCTGGACCATATGATGCCCGGAAAGGACGGCATCGAAACCCTGCATGAGATGCGATTACAGGAAAAGAGTCCGAACCTTACCACACCGACAATCTGCCTGACGGCAAATGCAATCTCCGGTGCGAGAGAACGGTATTTGAGCGAAGGTTTTGACGATTACCTGACCAAACCCATCGACGCGGAACTTTTGGAGCAGATGCTTATGAAGTACCTGCCGAAGGAGAAACTTACCGAACCGGAACCTATTGAGGAGACTTCGGAGATTCCGATTTGGGAAGGCAAACTTCCCGAGAACCTTCTTCCTCTTGCGGAAACGGGTATCATTGATGTCAGGAAGGGACTTAAAAACAGCGGGACCATGGAGACATATATGCCGCTTCTTAAGATCTTTTTGACATCTATGGAAGAAAAAACTGCGGAGCTTGAAGCATTCTTCGTGACCGAAGATTTTAAAAACTATACCATCAAGGTACATGCGTTAAAGAGTTCAGCGCGAATCATCGGAGCCACGGAGTTTGGCGAGCGGGCGCAGAAACTTGAGAATGCGGGGAAACGTGGGGACTTTGATTACATTCGCTCGCATCATCGTATATTTATGCAGGAGTACGCGGAGTTTGAAGAACCTCTTTCAAATCTGTTTGCGGAAGAGCAAGACGAAGATAAACCTGAGGTTGATGCAGAACTTCTTAAAGATGCTTACACGGAACTTGCGCGAGCAGCCGAGGATATGGACTGTGACATGTTGCTGAGTATTGTCGCAGAGATAGAAGAGTATCGGATTCCGGAGGGAGAAACGGATCTGTGGAACGAGATTAAAACGGCGATCGATAATTATGATTACGACACCATCGTTCAGCGTTTGAATTAGGGAGGAATAAGTAATGAGTGAAGGAAAAAACATTGTCATCGTATTGTATCAGTACAGTGTGGTGGTCAAGGGAATCGAGAGAAAACTGACAGAACAAGGGTTTCATGTGGATGTCTTGAGTGAAAACTTTGACAACATCGCGGACTATGCGATGACTGCGGATGTCTTCTTACTCTACCTTCCGGCAGATATCATGGAAAACAAGGTGAAGCAACGTGAGATTTCGGACGTCTGCGAGGTTGCAAAAAGCTTCAGCAAAGATGCGGTCTTAGTCGGAGAGAAGAAGTACCATAACGATCTTATCGATGCGGTTCCCGTACTCGCCGGTTTTAAGTGGTACGACAGACCTGTGGATGTAGCGTTACTTGCAAAGGATATTGAGCAGGGCAAATTAAAACCCGAGAATACCGGCGCAAACAAGCGCGTGCTGATTGTGGATGATGATCCTTCTTACGCCGGCATGGTTCGTGAGTGGATCAGGGGGTCTTACCGCGCGGATGTTGTGACGGCAGGTATGCAGGCCATCACATTTCTTCTAAAGAACAAGGTGGACCTTATACTCCTTGACTATGAGATGCCGGTGGTCGACGGACCGCAGGTTTTGCAGATGTTAAGACAGGAGCCTGCCACCAAGGATATCCCGGTAGTCTTCCTTACCGGCGTCGGTTCGAAAGAAGAGGTTGCAAGGGTGCTTGAGCTAAAGCCAAACGGCTATGTTTTAAAGTCTACAACCAGAGAAGAATTGCTGCATTATATCAAGAGTAAAATATAATTCAGACAAATTTAAAAAAGTAATTGACAACCCGCTTGCGAAATGATATAGTATCACTTGCGTTGTGAATCGCAAGCGGGAGTGCTGGAATTGGCAGACAGGCTAGACTAAGGATCTAGTGTCGGCAACGACGTGTGGGTTCAAGTCCCACCTTCCGCACACAGGTCATGATCCGGAAGGGTCATGACCTTTTTTCTTGTGAAGGGGATAGGACAGTGGTATAATAGCCACCGGAGGAGAAAACAATGCAAAAAGTGATCAATTATCTATATCTGATTTATATGTTCGGGGTATATCCCGTTATCACACACAACAAATATTTCGACATTACCATCACGCGCTATCATGCATTTCTCTATGGGGCCTGTGCCTTTATTTTTTTGACAGCGATATCGGCAATCGTGAAGCTTTCCATGGGAGAGAAACTGACACCGAGATTCGCGTGGAAGAAGAACCCGATCGGTGAGCCTGAATTATGGGTGATGCTTTTTCTTCTGGCGAACTTTGTAAGTTCCATTGTGTCAGACGATCCCCGTGAGGCTATGTTCGGAGAGCAGAGTCGTCACATGGGTGTGCTGATCTACTTTGTGTTCGCAGTGATGATCCTGGTGATGTCCGGCGGGTTCGAGGTCGCGGAAGAAATCTTCCTTGTATTTGCCGCAAGTTCGGCTTATGCATATATCATAGCAATCTTCCAGCATATGGAGATCGATTTTATGCACTACAAGGACAATATCAAGAAGGATCTGTATAACAAATTCATCTCTACCTTCGGTAATATCAATATGTTTGCAGGATTCTTGTGCGTGAGCATCCCGATCTTCCTTGCCATGTTTATCTTCAGCAAGAAGCTTTACATGCGGATAACAGCGGGCGTTTTGATCACTATGGGAGGTATGGTGATCATGATCAGCAACAGCGACAGTGTATATGTCGGACTGGCTGTAGCTACGGTTGTGCTTCTGGTGCTTGCCATCAAGGAGGGCTATGTGGGGCACTTTATGTTCGGCTATTCCTTCCTTGCGCTCGGTAATCTGTTTCTGACGCTGATCAATACCTATGCGCATACCAGATACGACAAGAAGCGCGGCGGACTTGCACTCGCCTTAAACAGAATCGATGTTGCGGTGCTGTTTGTAGTATTCATGGTGCTTGCGACCGTGGTTGTCTATCTGCTTAGAAAGGTTTACGGAGATAAGATCGCAAAGATCAATAAGAAGGCAATCATCATAGCAGTGATCGTGTGTGCCGCTTTGTTCGGAATCGCATTCTTCATCTACGGTGCATTTATCAGAGGTTCCTCTTTGTTCAAACTGAACTATAAGTGGGGAAGCTATCGCGGTTATATCTGGACGAAGATGGTGGAACTGTTCCGTGATGCATCTCCGATCAACAAACTTTTCGGTCATGGAAATGAAAGTGTTCGGACACTGATGAACACCTATTATTACACGGAAATGATCTCCGTGACGAACATGGCCTACGACAATGCGCATTGCGAACTGCTGCAGTACTTGATCTGCAACGGAATCTTCGGCCTCGTAGCTTACGTCGGCATGATTGCAACAAGCATTGCTTATATATGGAAAAATGCAAACGGCAAGCCGGTGGCCTATATGAGCCTCGTTGCCATCATCGGCTATCTCGGTCAGAGTCTGCTTTCACTCAACCAGCCGATCTCCACGCCCTTCCTCTTCCTTTTCATAGGACTCGGACTCGGGTATGCGACCATCCAAAAGAAAGCGATTGAAACCGAAGCAAAATAATGTCATAATGGACGATAGAACATATTTAGGAGGAAACACAGGATGAAACTCTACGACGAACTGGTAGCCAGAGGGCTGATCGCACAGGTGACGAATGAAGAAGAGATCAGCAAATTGATCAACGAAGGAAAGGCTACTTTCTATATCGGATTCGACCCTACTGCGGACAGTCTGCACGTAGGACACTTTATGGCGCTGTGCCTGATGAAGCGTCTGCAGATGGGCGGCAACAAGCCCATCGCCTTGATCGGCGGCGGTACCGGTATGATCGGTGACCCCACAGGACGTACAGATATGCGTCAGATGCTTACCAAGGAAGATATTCAGCACAACTGTGATTGCTTTAAGGAACAGATGAGCCGCTTCATCGACTTTTCCGAAGGTAAGGCGATGATGGTGAACAATGCAGACTGGCTTTTGGATTTAAATTACGTGGATATGCTACGTGAGGTAGGCGCTCATTTTACCGTCAATCGTATGCTCGCAGCGGAGTGCTACAAGCAGAGATGGGACAAGGGACTTTCCTTCCTGGAGTTTAACTACATGATCATGCAGGCATACGACTTCTACAAGCTGTTCCAGGATTACGGATGCAACCTTGAGTTCGGTGGCGATGACCAGTGGTCCAATATGCTTGCCGGAACCGAGCTGATCAGAAGAAAACTCGGCAAGGATGCACACGCTATGACCATCACGTTGCTCCTTAACTCCGAGGGCAAGAAGATGGGTAAGACACAGAAGGGTGCCGTATGGCTTGATCCCGCAAAGACACCGCCTTACGAGTTCTTCCAGTACTGGAGAAACGTAGCGGACGATGATGTCTTAAAGTGCATTAAGATGCTGACCTTCCTTCCGATGGAAGAGATCGAGAAGATGGAGAACTGGGAAGGAAGCGAGCTCAACAAGGCGAAGGAAATCCTTGCCTTCGAGCTTACCAAGCTTGTACACGGAGAAGAGGAAGCACAGAAGGCGCTTGATGCAGCCAAGGGTGTATTCGGAAGCGGAGATGCAAGTCAGATGCCGGTTGGAGAGATCACGGATGAGGTGTTCCGTGACGGACGTGTAGACATCGTCAGCATCCTTGTTTCCGCAGGACTTGTTCCTTCACGCGGTGAGGGGCGTCGTGCGGTAGAACAGGGCGGTGTGACCGTGAACGATGAGAAGGTTACGGATCCGAAGACCGACTACGGCAAGGAAGCGTTTGATACGGACTTTGTAGTGAAAAAGGGCAAGAAGCATTTCAGAAAGATTGTTTTAGTATAATCCATGAGAAAGCTGATCAACACATTGAAATACAGCTCGCTGAAGGCGAAACTGATCCTGATCCTCACCATCCTGGCGGGGCTTGCGGGAGCTTCGCTTGTGGTGGCTTCGATTCTTACACACATGACGGTTCTGTTCTTCGGAGCCGTTATGTGTGGTTTTGGCGCCCTGGCGCTGGCGCAGACCTTTGTGATCCATACGAGTGATCCTGCGGGAAAGGTGGTTCCGCCCGGGATGGGTGCCATCGAACCGAACCTGGTTATGCCGGAGCAGGTTGCAGATGAAAAGCAGGAGGATCTTTCGGATATAAATCCGAATGAGATCCCCGACGAGCGTATGGAAGATGTGTTGAACCGGCTGATTGAGGCAACGGACACAGGACATCATGAAGATCCCGCACCGGCGCAGAGCAGCGAGGCAAGAACAGCAAGAGATTTCTCAAGAAGAAAGACCGAACTTCCGGAGATATCGAGAGCGCATGCAGAAGAGACTGTCGAGCATGAACTGATCGATGTCATCGAAGAAGAAAGCCCCAAAAAGAAGAAAGAAAAGAAGGATAGGAAAGGCAAAAAGAGATTCTCCATCGGATCCTTCTTCAAGAATGCATTTTCCAAGATTCTCGTGGTTGAACAGGATGATGAGGAAACTCAGGAACCGTCGAAGGGTAAGAAGAAAAAGCACAAAAAGCTCGGCCATCTTCGGTTGAACTTCGGAAAGCACAGGAAAAAGCGTACATCCGTCAAAGAAGAGATCAAGGAAGAACCCAAGCAGGGAGATATCAACATCGAAAACTGGTTCCGACAGATGGAGGGAGCCCCCTCGGTGGAGGAGGAGTATCGAAACATTCATGTTAAGGATACGGGTGTACCCCTTGAAGAACTAGACGCTAAGGAACATGCTGAGATGGCAGAGAAACTCGGACAGGCTGCGGCGGAGAGCGTAACTCCCGCTGAAGAGGAGAAAACACCGGGAAATCTCGTTGTGGTCCGTCAGGCAACGGAGGACGACTTCAAGCGTTATGACAGAAAGACCATCAAGAAGACGATGCATCGATACAAGGTGAAGCGTGATCATCGATTGGTGATGATCGATCGATGCGAGAAGCTTGCGATCAAGCAGACGCCGGCTTATGTCTGGGTGAAGGATAAGGATTTCAACATTCTGCTGATCGAGCAGGAGCCGCGTCATATCGTGATTCCCGTTTACCGCATGAAGGAGATGACCTACTTAAAGAAGCAGATTGTCAATGAGGATGTGGATTACGGCCCCTTCAAGGGTAAGTCCATGCTTGCCGAAATGTTCCGGCCGTACCTGCCGGATTATTCCCACAGCACTGTGGTGGATGATCTGTCCTCCTACAAGAACCTTTACGGATTCGGACCGGATATTTACGTGACAAACCGATCGGCAAAGCAGATCTTTGACCTGCTCGCACTTCCATTTCGCGTGGATGACAAGGTGACGCTCTCTGCGAAGGTGAATAACTACTTCAAGGATACCTACAAGGCGAACATCCTTCTTCGGGATAATGTCATCGATGCCAACGGGTATGCGGACCGTATTGCGTCCATCCTCGACGGTATGGCACATTCCACCATCAGCTACAATGAGTTCAAAGAGACACTCAATCTGATGGTCAAGAACAAACTCATCACACAGGAATTTGCACAGTACTATATGACGGTACGTGACAAGGCGGATACGCGAAGATAGAAGCACTGCGACATCTGAATGCCGCATAAAGTGCGTGTGAGAAAGAATATGAAGAATTTATACATTGCAGAGAAGCCCAGTGTGGCGCGTCAGTTTGCCGAGGCGCTCGGCGTAAAGAATGCAGGAAACGCGAGCACGAAAGAGGGCTTTATCGAGACGGCGGACTCTGTTTTCACATGGTGTTACGGTCATCTGGTCACCATGAGCTATCCCGATGCATATGACCCCAATTTAAAAAAATGGACGATGGACACCATTCCCTTTGTACCGGACAACTTCCTGTACGAGGTGATCCCATCGGCGGCAAATCAGTTTCGCGTGGTGGAACGGCTCTTGAATCGTGAGGATATCGGCTGCATCTATGTCTGCACCGACTCCGGGCGAGAGGGTGAATACATTTACCGACTGGTGGACGCCATGGCGAAGGTGCCGAAGGACAAGCCCAAGAAGCGTGTCTGGATCGATTCCCAGACGGAGGAGGAGATCAAGCGCGGTATCGCCGAGGCGAAGGACATCTCCGCCTATGACCATCTTTCCGATGCAGCCTATCTGCGGGCACAGGAAGACTATCT
>CAMOHF010000026.1 GCA_946614685.1 uncultured Clostridia bacterium
AGTGTACGGACTTGAGGGCGAGTTGGTTTGGATTCGTCCGTGCGGGGGTGAGGAAAGTACGGACGAAATGAGACCAGGAAGCTAATCAGTCCGTGCGGGGACGGGAAAAGCACGAAAAAGCACGAAAAAGCACGGAAAAGCACGAAAAAGCGCGGAAAAGCACGAAAAAGCACAAAAAAACACGAAAAAGCACGGAAAATCACGGGAAAAGCAAGGGTCGGAATGAAAAAGGAAAGAAAAATAAGATAAATCCGAATCGGGAGGGGTTACCTCCCGATGTGTTGTTTCAATTTTTCAAGAAGGTCGTCCTTCTTGATGGATTTTAAGAGATAGTCGTCGGGTTTCAGGTCGACGACCTGCATGATACTCTTTTGGTCGGCCTTGCCGGTCAGGAAGAGTGTGGGGATGGAGGCGGTTGCAGCCTCGCTTCGAAGCATCTGGAGCATCAGAGGGCCCGAGGTGATGGGCATTTCGAAGTCCAGCAGGATGCAGTCTGCGTGATTGCTGGCGAGCCATGCGATGGCGTAGGCACCGGAATTGGCGATGCGGACGCGGTATCTCCGCTTGATCCAGTCGCGCACCATGTTGCAGTACGTGGGATCGTCGTCGATAATCAGCACGCAGGGCTTCTCGCTTTCCATATTCACCAGATCGAGGCGCGTGCGCACCTTCTCGATGATGCTGGCGATGTTGATGGGACGCTCAACGAACTCCCATCCGTCACAGAGTGAAACATAGTTATCAAATGCTTTGAGATCGGCCTTTGTGCCGACTAAGAGCACATGGATATCCGGTGACGTGAAGACCTCCCGGTTGTCATCTACGTAATCGATGACTTCTGCGGCGGCATCATCCACCATCAGGATAAAGGTCGAGGTATCGTTCAGGAAGGACTCAAAATGCTTGGCGGCATAATTAACTGAGCGCGACGGAATGCCGAACTCCTCGAGTTTCTTCATTAAGCCCTTGACAGTGTAGGTTTCTGTCATGTTTACGATTGTTACTTTCTGCATGCTAATCCCCCTTGGAATCAATCAGACGATAAGCGATGCCGATGGTCTCTGCACCGGTGTTGACGGAGGAACTGGGCGATGTGCGCTGGAAGATCAGTTCCTCAACATCGATCAATTCTCTGATCATCGTCTCAATTCTTGCTTTTCTCTCTTCTGATAAGGTGCAATATACTACAATAATCCGCTCTTTGTCAATCATTGACGTCTTTCGGAAAATGCTGTGAATGTATTTTTTGATGCAGCTGTCCATGTAGCCCCAGTAAATGCGCCGGATACGCAGACCGCCCTTGCCGATGGACACGACGGGATGCAGCATCATGGTTTCGGCAAACCGATGCATGCCGCGGGAGATAAATCCTGCCTGCAGGAGGTTCCCGGTGGAACCGAGGAGGAAGGAGAAGTGTACCCTGCGGTTGTATTCCGTCAGGTGCTCGATGATCTCATCGATGGAGTAGTTGCCCGAAACAGCCATGCGGGCAGCTTCGCAGGTGAGCATGCCGAGGGCTGCCGACAGTTTGTGCGCGGTGAATACGGTAACGTTTCCGAAGGACTGCGCTGCCTCGACAGGATTCTGGAAGAAGGAAACGTTCTCATTGCTGACGGTGATGTGAAGCACCTGGTTGGCATGCTCGAGCTGTTCCGCGAAGAAACGCTCGTAGTCTGCCACGTCGGAGGGACCGGTCTTCACCGAAACTCCGGGCTGCTCCATATAGTTGATGATCTCAGCGGTATCAACCTCGTAATCATCATAGAATACACCATGGTCGGTGATGATCTTCAACGGGATCGTGTTGATATGATACTGATCGAGGAGGTAGCGGGGCAGATCGCAGAGATTCTCGGTAGTGATCTGCAGCTGGGCCTTGTGTGCACCGATGCGGACCTGACTTTGGGCATCGGACTTGATGATGGTCGAATCCCGCATGTGTATCAGTGAATTCGGGAGCATATCAAGAAGCAGATCCTCGAGTATCTTGCCGTTCACCGGCTTGATCAGATAACTGTCGAATCCGTTCGACGTATAAAAACTCTTGAACTTCGGGTCGGCATTCGCCGTAAGGGCGATAACCGCGGTATCGCGGTTCAAGCCGCCTGCCTGGGATCGGATCTGCGCCAGACACTCGATACCGTCCATACCGGGCATCATGTGGTCCATCAAAATGAGGTCGTAGTGTGTCTCTAAGGTTTTTTCGAGACACTCCTCACCGCTGGCCGCCGTGTCCACGCGCGGAACGATGGGTTGTATGAGTTTGGCTTCTACGATGAGGTTTAATTCGTTGTCGTCGACGATCAGAATCTGCGCGTCGGGAGCCGTGAAGGAAGATTTGTGCCGTTCACCGATGAGTTTGGGATTGGTGTCCTTGAAACTCTCGGGCTTCAGGGGTGTGGCGTCTACAACCGGCTGAGGCAGACGGACCACAAAGGTGGAACCCTTGGTGTAAACGCTGTTGACGTTCACCTCGCCGTTCATCAGTGTCACGAGCTGTTTCACAATGGAGAGACCGAGACCGGTACCTTCGATGTAGCGGTTGCTTGCGAGCTCAAAACGCTGGAATACATCGAAGAGATTCGCGATGCTTTCACGCTTGATACCGATACCGGTGTCGCTGACCGAGAAGACGATGAAGACACGATCATCTTCGTCCTGCTCACACTGAACGGAAAATGTAATGCCGCCTTCGTTGGTGTACTTGACTGCGTTGTTTAACAGATTGATCAAAATCTGCTTGATCCGAACGTCGTCGCCGAGAAGCTTGGAGGGAACATTGTCCCCGACCTCGACGGTGTAATCGAGTTCTTTCTCTGTCGCACGGGGGCGGATCATATTGGTGAGCTCGCTGATCATCTCGCCCAGACTGTAAGGCGTGTTCACAATCTCCATCTTGCCCGATTCCATCTTGGACATATCGAGGATATCGTTGATCAGAGAGAGGAGCATGCGGCTCGAACCCTGAATCTGAAGCGCGTCTTTTCGGATCTCTTCGTCGTCGGTGTTTCGGAGGATCAGCTCATTTAATCCGATGATGGAATTGATGGGCGTACGGATCTCATGGCTCATATTTGAGAAAAACCTGGCCTGGGATTCGTTCAGGTTCTCGACTTCCTTCTGCCTGGATTCCGAGAGGATACGCTGCTCCCTGTAGGTACGGATCTGGAAAAGCATGAGTCCGCAGGTCAGCAGGCTGACCAGGACTACGGCGACAAATGTGTCGATGTAGAAAGCCTTTTCGGACTGCGGTGTCACAAGCTCCGGATGTGTGAGAGATATGATCAGACAAGTCGCAAAACTTCCGATGGTTACGAAGTATAGGATGGGACGCAGTTTGGATTTCACCATACTTGCTATAAAGACGGTCAGGAAAATGTACCACATCGCCGTGCTGCTGTAGATGCCGCCCGTGGAAAAGAAGCAGGCAGGGAGCACAATGAGTGTCATAGACGCAACGATGATAAAGCTTCCGAGCTGGTATCGTCGAAAGCGGACCGTAAGCAGGAAGAGGAGTCCGTAGAAGACGGCAGCTGCAAGGAGTATCAGTACACTGGACATGGATTCCCCGAGAAAGACGGCTACGAGCGCCATAATGATCAGGAAGGCGGATGCAATGTAGGAGACCAGTCGATAGCTGCGCTCCTGCAGATCGATTTCCGGATCGAAGAGTTTGGCTAAAAGTCTACGCATAGGACGCACCTCCTTCCGCATGGTTTTTCGCATAGCGCGCAGACAGCGCGAGGGTATCAAGTATCTTCTTATGCTGCAGGGATTGCGGTACCTCACGCTCATCCAAAACCTCGTAATCGAGGGACTTTACAAGTTCATACAATTCTGAGGCACCGAAGATCTTGGAAAGATCGCGAATGGAACGAAGCTTCGCAGCATAGGTCGCGTAATCATCCTCGCGGAACGCCTTTTCCAATTCCTCCGTAATGATGGAGGCCTCGATGGAATAGGAGATGCAGATCTCCCGGGCGAGGTCTGTGTCAACGAGACAATAGGAGAGAACGGAACTCCTGTCGAATATATTGATATCGTCACTTAAGTTGGCACCTTTGGTGGGCTCGTTGGCTACGACGTAGGTCGGCAGCAGGTTGCACATCATACGCTCAAAGCTGGGGATGTCGATGGGCTTCGCAAGGAAACCGTCGAATCCCGCGGAGAGGAACATTTCCTTGGCACCGGAAACCGCATTCGCCGTGAGGGCTGTGATGATGGTTTCTCGGTCAAGGTTTTTCTCCATGCGTCGCATCTCTTTCAGAGTTTCGACACCGTCCATCTCCGGCATCATGTGATCAAGGAAGACCACATCGTACTCGGTATCGTTGTATTTATCAAGGGCCTCGCGGCCGCTTGCGGCGGTGTCGACACGCATCTTGTAACGCGTGAAGAGACCGGTGGCAACCACCAGGTTTAATTCCTCGTCATCCACAACCAGAACACGGAGACCGGGGAAGAAAACCTTCTTGTTGGAAAGCGGCATGGTAGCCTCCGTCTTCTTGGTTTCGTTTACGGCACGTATCATGTGGTAGGTGTTCAGAGGCTTCCTGATCACGGAGACATGGGAACCCACGCGAGGGGCAAACTGATTGTCTGCGATGACAAGCACGTGAATCTCGCGGGTGAGCTGTTCAAAGAAGGCAATGTCTTCTTCGTAGACATCGCTGCCGATGAAGATGTGTGAAGGGTGCTCGTTACGGCAGATCTCTTTGAGGTCAAGAATGTTGGCTGCACGTTTTAATTCGATCTTTAAATCATGTACCATGCCGGCGATAAACTGGTCATAGTAATCGCGTACCATGGGATGATCAAATTTGTCGGCATGGAAGTAGATGACAAAACTGAGTTGAGAGGCATCTTTGAATTCCAGGCAGGGAGAAGGATCCACCACTTCCTGCGGGATGGATACGTGGATTCTGGTGCCCTGTCCGACCTTGGATTCCATAGTGATAAATCCGCCCATGGAGTGGACAAAACCGTAGATGATGGAAAGGGCCAGACCTATCTCACCGTAAGATGACTCACGCACCGAGTTCTTCATGTACAGATCGGATACTATGACATCTTTCATTTCATCGGTGAATCCGTCGGAAGTGTCCGTCATGTCGATGGAGAGGTTGATACCGTAATCGGTCTTGACCGGATAAATGTTGAAGTAGATGGCTCCGCGCTGTGTGAAATGGATGGAGTTCTGGAGCATATGCCAGATGACACGCTTGATCCTGCCGTGGTCTCCGTACAGGGAGGCGGGCATAGAGGGAGAAATGTTGATGATGATCTCCGGAAGATCGTTTCGTCCGGTACTTTTCAGATTGGATAAAAGATCCGTGACAATCGAAGTGATCTTGTAGGTTTCTTTATCGAGGATCACACGGCCGCTTTCAAGTTCTGTGTGATCGAGCAGGTCGCTCACCTGGTCGGACAGTCGGTGTCCTGCAGCCATGATGGAATTCAAAACCTCGATCTTCTCGCCGTCAGTCTCCTTTTCGAGAAGTACATTGCTGAGGCCCGTAACGGCGTTGATGGGCGTGCGGAGGTTGTGCGACAGATTCGCCATGAAGTCCTCCATGCTCTTGTTGATGTTGTCCATGGACTCGAGGTTGGCGTTGTGCATGTTCTGCATGGCAAGTCTGCCCTTGATGGAGGCGTTGCAGATCTGGGATGACAGAAATACGATCGCAACATGGAGCAAAAGACGTCCGACGGTCAGCTGGTCGAAGGAAGAATCGTTGTCGATCATCATGCAGATCTGGTTGAAGATCAGAATGGCGTACACGCCGATGCCGATCCAGATAACCCTGATCTCGTCAAAAAGAGAGAAAATCAGGAAGATAAAGCATATCAACAGGGATGAATCAAAGATACTGGTGGGATGGATGCCGTGAAAAAAGGCAACACCATAGAAGACCCCGGAAATGATGAAGGTCTTTCTGTGAGAAGAAACGGACGGATTCAGATGAACAAGCCAGACCATGATAATACTAAGGATCAGGATGGGAAGCGCCCAGTGCTCCCAGTTCATGACAATGGTCTCGCCGATCAGGCCGATGGTTGCAATCGTAAAGGACGCGACAGCGATGATGGATGTGCCGCGGAATCTGGATTCGTCTACATTCGCCGAGTAGTTCTTGGGGGTGTCACTCATACAAGCACCTCCTTTATGCCGTCCCAGTCAAGCATAAGAAGCTTCAGCTTGATGTCGTCGAAAATGGAGCGATAGTTCGAGGGCAGTTTGTATTTTTTGAGGTCATCGAGGACCATCTCAATCATATCGTAGTCTTCGAAGGAAGCAAATTCTTTTATGGAGGAAATGGCATCGTCCAGGATCTTTTGATCGATGGGCGCGCCGGCCTCCTCCTCGGCGGTATCCTCCGAGAGATTGTCCAAAAGCCGCTCGTAGGCGGAAATGAGCGTGCCTGTCTTTGCATAGATGATGCCGGTATCTTCAGCCTTGCCCGCATGTTCAAGCTCCTCGGCAAGCCGGCCCAATTCCATCGCGCCGATGATACGGGCCGAACTTTTTAAGGCATGAACCTTGATGGCGTAGTTTTTCCAGTCGGCGGAATCAAAGTAGTTGTTGATCTCGGCAATCTTCGAGGCACCGGTGATCAGGAAGGTGTCGATCGCAGCGCGGTACCCATCCTCGGAACCGCAGTTCTCGATGCCTTTTAGACGGTCAACTTCGGTGTAACGCTCTGCGTCGTCTCTCACGGTGTCCGAAGGATCTTCTTCGGTTTCCGTGTCGTCCCCGGCAAGCAGGCCCGCAAGCTCATACAGCTTGTCGAAGGTGACCGGTTTCTCGATGAAGGGATGTCCTGCGGGTTCGTCCTCGTCACATAACAGAAAGATGCGGTCCTCGCTGATGCGGTCCTTCATCTCTTCGCGAATCTGTTCAAGCAGAGAAAACCCGGAGACACCGGGCATGTGAAAGTCAACGAAGACCATGTCGTAGTTTCGATCCTTCGCTGCCTTTGATATGTTGTTCCAGTTATCGGTATCCGTGGCACGAAAACCGGCCTTCTCGGCCAGCCGCTTGAAAAACAGACGCTCGGTTTTACTGTCATCGATGATCAGGATATTGGGTTCCATGGAAATCCCCCTTTCCCACACAAAACATACCTTAATTTTACATGATTTTTGCACTTTTCACAAGGAAAATATCACTTATCGGGAGCTGGCCCACCCCGGAAAATCTTTGTGCGAATTTAAGACAAAATAGACATGTAGATGTGCTTGACAAGAGTAGCTTGCTACAATATAATGCGTAGCAGGCTACTTTTATATTGCTGTTTTTGAACTGTTTTATGGAGGAAAATATGGAAGACAGAAATATCGGTTATCTGATCAAGCAGATCAGTGAGCGTATGTGCGCTATGGCAGACGCTGCGTTAAAGAAGCAGGGGATCACATACTCTCAGCTGTGCGTGCTGCATTTTCTTTGGGAGAATGACGGCTCCGCATCTCAGAAGGAAGTGGAGCGTCACCTGAAGGTGTCACATCCTACGGTGGTCGGTCTTGTGAGCAGACTCGAAAAGAGCGGATTCGTCACATCAAAGCGCGATGCGAAGGATCAGCGCAACAAGATCATTGAGCTGACGGATCGTGCAAGCAAGCTGAAGGATACGCTGTGCCGCGGCAAGGACGATGCGGAGGCACGTCTCACCGAGAATCTGTCCGAAAAGGAAAAAGATGAGCTCTACTGGCTGCTCACGCTGGTGAAGAGTTCTATAGAATAAAAGAAAGGAAAAACACATGATTAAAACACTTGCAAAAAGTGTGCGTGAGTACAAGAAGCCGGCGATACTTTCGCCCATCCTTGTAAGTTGTGAGGTCGTACTCGAGTGCCTCCTCCCCTTTGTGATGGCGAGCATGATCGACGAGATGGACGGAACGTCCATGCGCCCGATCATCAAGTACGGCGTCATACTGATTGTACTTGCCATGCTTTCACTTTACTTCGGGTACGCAGCGGCGTCCGCGGCGGCTACGGCGGCCACGGGATTCGCCAAGAACTTAAGAAAAGACCTCTTTTACAAGGTGCAGGACTACGGATTTGCCGATATCGACAGCTTTTCCACATCCTCGCTTGTTACGAGACTTACGACGGATGTGGCAAATGTACAAAACGCATTCCAGATGATCATCAGAGGCGTGGTACGTGCGCCGCTGATGCTTATATTCTCCATCGTTATGAGTATGATGATCAATGTGAAGATGTCCCTCATCTTCATAGCCATCATGCCGGTGCTCGGCATCGCTCTTTTCATGATCTTCAAGGTTGTGTATCCGATCTTCAAGCGGATTTTTAAAAAGTACGATGCGTTAAACAACTCCGTGCAGGAAAACGTGGCGGGTATCCGCGTTGTGAAATCTTTCGTCAGAGAGAGATACGAGGCACAGAAGTTCAATGCGGCTTCCGAAGATGTGCGTGCGGAATTCACACGTGCGGAGAAGATCATCGCATTCAACAATCCCATCATGGTCCTGTGTATGTATACGGCCATGTTCCTGGTAAGCTTCCTCGGCGCGAAGCTGATCATCAACACCAGGGGCTCCGAGTTTACAACGGGCGAGCTTTCTTCGCTGACCGCCTACGGCGTGCAGATCCTGATGGCAATGATGGTGTTCTCCATGATGTTCGTGATGTGCTCCATCGCCTCCGAGGCGGCAAACCGTATCGCAGAGGTGCTTTGCCACGAGAGCACATTGACCTCTCCGGAGAACGGGGTGACGGAAGTTGCCGACGGCAGCATTACATTTGACCATGTATCGTTTAAATACAGTGAGCGCAGCAAGAAATATGCGCTTGCGGATATCAATGTGGAGATAAAAAGCGGCGAGACCATCGGTATCGTCGGCGGAACCGGATCTTCCAAGAGTTCACTGATCCAGCTGATCCCGAGACTCTATGATGTGAGCGAGGGCCGCGTGCTTGTCGGCGGACGAGATGTCAGGGAGTATGACCTGGTGAAGCTTCGCGATGAGGTGGCGGTCGTGCTCCAGAAAAATGTGCTCTTTGCGGGAACAATCAAGGAAAATCTGCGCTGGGGCGATCCGAATGCTTCGGATGAGGAGCTGGAACGTGTATGCAAACTTGCTCAGGCTGACGAATTTATTAGACAGTTCCCGGACGGTTATGATACCAGGATCGAGCAGGGCGGAACCAATGTGTCAGCCGGA